>NZ_JAEMQA010000062.1:32626-39157 GCF_022759005.1 Sulfuricurvum sp.
AAAAGAATACGCTAATGAAACATTAACATCAAACATTTTACCCCCATTGGCATCATTGACAGTGATATTCAGTTGATTTAAACATCTCCCTGCTGCAGTATTTGTCCCCTGCGCTCTCATAAGTGCATACTCGGTTGCACTTTCAGCTAATAATTCTGCTTGACTTCTTAAGTACCCATTTGAGATTGATTTACTCCCAAGAGCGGTATTTGATAACAGTAAAGTCCCGCCTAAAGCGATTAGTACGACTACAAAAATAGCCAAAATCATCGCAAAACCTTTTCGTTTAATAGCGAACATGTACCATCCTTTCGCGGCATATTTGATTCTTTGCAAGATTAGAGTCACTTAAATTTTCATCCAGCCCTTCCATGCAAATTTTTAGTGTATAAATATTACCGATATTTGAATTCATCGTTGTATTCGAACTATCGTACAAAATAGTAAAGTGCGTCACTTTATTTCCTAAAAGATGTGGTGTAGAATCACTGTAACGCTCATTATTCCATGGCTGAAAATTACTATACATACTAAAATTTCCATCCTTGACACGGAATGCATAGGCTGTTCTGAGAACATATGCACGATTTGCATTTCCGTTGACACTCAGCATGCCATCAAGGGTTAGATTATGGTCTCCGTTTACTTTGGTAATTACACGATAAACATCGTTGGTATTTCCATTCGTATCCCAACCGAAGCGACCGCACTCATTTGATCCTTCAGCAATACCTTCACTGCGAAAAATTGCAGCGCGATCCGCAACTACGTCATCTAAATCTCTCATATTATCCAAAGCAGTAAAGTTAGCATCCAATGAGATAAGTGTATTGCCGATACTTGACACATCGCTTGTCCATGTAGGTACTAAACGGTTCAAAGAAGGATTCCAAATGCCTCTCAGCCCATCGGTATCGACTGCAACAAAAGCGATCGTATAGTCTTTGTCCGTATCACTATCAGTAGGAATTCCATAACATCCCGTTGCTTCATTCTCATCCAATCGGATAATGGAAGACGAAATGCCGTTTTCAAAATATTTGGATATTTGCTCTAAAATATGATCGGCTTCAGCTACCCTTTTTGTATATTCTCCGGTTTGATAAATGCCGTTATAATACTGCCGTACCGCTTCCAATGCTAATCCACCGACAATCCCTAATATGACAATGACAAATAAAACTTCAATCATTGTAAATGCTTTGTGGTTTTTCAATACTTTCATTCGGCAGATTTCCCGACATTGGATTTAAAAAACGTTAATGTCATATCGACATTTGGATTATTGTCATTATTAACTCTTACGACAACCCTTTTTAAATGGGTTTGAGTTCCAGATGCATTAGGACTCATATTTGTCGAAGACCCCAACATCCACGTTGCCGACGCTATACCATTCGCATCCGGTGCGACATATGAATCATTTACATAACTAAGACTATAGCGTATAGGAATACTATAGATCTTGCCATCTGTTGCATTGATATCAAGATTATAAGAATTGTTATGCAACTGCTCTATTCCCCGACTCAAATTTAAATCTCCATTTACTGGAGCGACTCCCATCAAAGGAACATTGGATGAGCACGGAATACTCGAATCAGGATTTCGTCGATAAAATGTCCCACTTACGTTTCGATCACATGGAAGATCCGCATCTCCGACAATCTGCAATGGATAAAAGTTTGGCTCGATAGAATTTCTATCCCAACGTGCTTGAGATACTTTTGTAATCTCTCCCATCATCCGCTTCAAAATATCTTCGTCAACGATCATTCCTTTTGAAGCATTATTGGCTATATTTATCATTGAAGGGATTGTAATCACACTTATTGCAATAATGACAATTGCAAAAATGAGCTCAATCATTGCCATTGCAGAACGCATTATATTACCTCGCATTATCGTGTTGATGGTGTATAGTCATAATGTATACCTTTTGTACGTGTTGCTTTGTTGGCTTTATCAGAACGCAATTCTGTATTAGTTGCACTACCAGCACGGCCAATGTCAGGAACTATATTAATATTGAAACATGGATGTCTTCTACAATCAAGATTTGTTGGGTCCACAGGATCAAGATAATCAAGAGCATTAGCACCGTACCACAGCCATGGATCGGTATTGATATGAGCTTTTCCACTGTAAGGGATGTTTGCTGCGCCAATTTTATTAAAAGTATACGTTTCCATCCCTGTGTTAGGGGGATCGATCATATCACTATTAGATTTTAGTGTTAAGGTATTCGGTAAAATAATTGTAACATCAGCATTACCATCATTATTATCATTGTGTAACCCATTTATATACCATAATGGCGTATTTCGACTTGGGGCTAGTGTTCTTCCAGCCAACATTGGTACTTGATAGATTTCATACCATGCATTTGCCGTAAATTCAACATTTCCAAATGCCCGTACATCCATCGGGTTAATACGTCCATATGCATATGTAACGTTAAAATCCATAGCTTTGGCACCTAAAGCTTGATGTGTCGCACTCAAACCTGCTTGCATCGTGCACTCAGCCGGATTTATACATTGCACATCCAACTCTGATAATTGTGCCGTAACAGGAGTCAATGGAATCGTTTCATTGCGATCATAATTAAACCGACTTACAGTATACAAGGAACCTTTTGTACTCTTGGTAAAATTCCCATCACTTATCGATGTTAATTTCATTGTCAGTTTAGATGTATCAATGTCAATCGCTTTATTATCATAAATCAAGTTTTTTACATTTGCGTCTGTTGTATTATAGTCCATAAAACGGACTTGATATTTAGCTTTTTGCGGGTGTGTCAAACTATTATCGCTTTTCATCGACAAATTTAAATCTTTCGCATAGCAATTCTTAACAAAATTTGTATTCGAAAGATTGTTATATCCAACGGCTTTAATACTTCCAGTTGCGCGCAATGACATATTCATACTATCATCTCTACTAATCTTCGACATATAAGCGAATCCTTTTCCTCCTGATGCTATCGCAGTCGGTTGAATACCTGTACCAAATCCTATGGTACTCATATCAAATTTATACGGATGAAACGTCAAAAGATAATCTCGGTATTTCAGACCATTTTCTATATTATCGTGCGTACTACTAATATCACACCCGACCAAATTATCCAATGTTGTACCCACTAAAGACACTACAGATGCCTGCAATGGCACATCGCTACTGTTTAATACACACTCAGCACCTGAGAGAAAATGGCTTCCGGTTTGGTGCGTTTGTTTCGTCGAATCCCAATCGACTGCAGTCCATGTTTTATCGATAATATTGAGACGATATTCACCCACTTGCGAAAGATTCCCATTAGCTGAAACTGTTCCATCAATCAAGTTAAAACTTTGCGCTTTGCTCTGTACATCATTACACCCTGTTTTCGCAGTGGTTGGTTCCCAGACAAGGGTTATATTGTAATCTTGCCCTCCCGTTCCAAAGTAACGGGTATACCCCAACGTAGCACTATTATCAAGATGATTCGTTGCGTTAATATCATAACGATAATCATAACCGCTACTTACATCAACCCGAGATGTGACTGGAGTTGCTACCCCAGTATGTCCCGGAGCAAATACTTGTGCAATAGCATGATTTGTTTGATTCATATCTTTTATTACTACGGTATAACTTTCCGGTCGAATCGCAAAATTATCCCGCGAACAAAGGACTTGTGTACGTGCACCATATAAACACTCCATACACGTTGCAACGTCTTTATAAGTACTGTTATTTCCATTGTCTGAACACGCGACAGATGTCAAATCGGTCATATTTTCATTATTTGGATTTTTAACAAATTGACGGCAATGAGGATAAAGTTGATGAATGTTTGAGAAGTTATCTATCCGAACTCCGTTTTTGACAGTTTGTAAATGAATCAAAGAATCATTTTGATCTACAATTGTGTTAAATGAGACCCTAAATGCAGCATTAGGGGTAGCAACCTTAAAAAAATCGGCTGCATTAGTTAACGCACCATGTCCAGTTATACTATCAGATACCAATCCATTGTTGATAGCATTTTGAATCGTAGCAGCATTAAAACTGACCTGTGAAACGTTATTTTCAAATGTCGTCCAAATACGCGGAGTGACGGCGCTTGATGGTTCTCTACAAGCGGCATCAACATCATGGAACTGTGCGGCATCGATTAATTCTACTGCGACCATAGTGCTCACAGGCTTAGGTGTATCTAAATGTGCCGCATCAAATGATGCAACACGAAAATTTCCAGGACGCTTTGCCACTTGAGTGGTTAAATCATAATATTTTTTTCCCGTCGTATTATTATTATTCGTCTTACTATCATAAAGTCCGGCATCAACAACACTAAAAATACCCCATTCTGGCGTATAGCTAAAATTATCCGAGGAACACATCGGTAACCCATTTCCACCAATCGTCGAACTATAAGGTAATGTTAGACTTGATCCATCGGCTAAAGGAATAACTAAATCATAGGAAAAAGTTCCACTGATAGGAATACTAATACTACCAACTTGTTTTGGCGTTAATGTATAGTACGTGTAGGCATATTCCTTTCCACTGATATTTCCCAAT
Source organism: Sulfuricurvum sp. (assembly GCF_022759005.1). Classification (GTDB taxonomy): domain Bacteria; phylum Campylobacterota; class Campylobacteria; order Campylobacterales; family Sulfurimonadaceae; genus Sulfuricurvum. The sequence continues at coordinate 37,202 of NZ_JAEMQA010000062.1, forward strand.
GGAATATTATTAATATTGGTATCACTTACACTAAGCGGCCATCCAGCATCTGTCTTTGATGTAGGAATAAATTCATTAGGATATGTAACTTCGACACTGTTACGTTTATAAACAGCCTGTGAACTATCGATATCTGAAATATTGAGCTTCACATTATTAGCGCTAATATCTGAGTTTTCCTGATTACGAATATACAAACTCACATTTATATCTGCTGTATTAGGTAGAACTCCCGTAATATATGGCATTGCCGTACCATTGTTTTGTTCGGTAAAAGGCAGTCCATTTTGCTGATAACCATAATCATAACAAAAAGAAGGAGTATATAAATCTGTAGAAAATGCTATAACGCCAGGGGTCGATTGATCCCCATTGTTATTACTAAATGTTGCTTCTAATTTCAACGATGTTGAACTTTGATTATTTTTCATATAACTGGATACATTGAATGTATCCAAATCCATACCTGGATAATATTTTATTGTATTATCAATAGGAAGACCGTTAATAGATGCCGACCCGTTAAATGGATTATTTGCTGGATTTAATGCATTAGAAACTGCTTGATAAACATTAGACGCATTAGCATTCTGAATATAAAAGGCATCCCTTGCAATCAATTTTTCACCGCCTGATGCATAAAAAAGCATTTCAGCATTTACAGCACCTGATTTTGGTGTTAAAAAACCATTTATCGGAATTATCACATTGGATGTTTGATACCCGTCTACAGGCAACGGGATCATCGCATCAAATCCATTAAAGACATTAACATTTTTCAATTTTGTCCCGACTGGCATAGTTGAAGCATCATACTTATATACAACAATCAAAGACCAGTTTCCCCAAAATCCAAATTTTATACCATTGTATTCAGCCCCTGGTCCTACATAAAGATATGAATACCAATCTTTACCACTATTGGCATTTATGTTACCGACTGTAAAAGTTTGCGAGGTTCCATTAATCAAATGAGCCTTTACAAGAGACGTTACATCTTTGTATCCTTGATAAAAAGAACGGAATCCTCCTCCGCTTCCAGTCCCACTTCCCCAAAAATCATGGTACCAAACTTTGTCTGCACTAAGATCTTGTGTAATTCCATCAGGAAGACGAAAAGATACATTCCCTCTATTTTGTACTTTAGTAGATGTCGTATAATTAGCTGCATCAGGATCTGCAATATGCCCTTGCCAATATAGTCCTGCCCACTGAATTTGAGCACCAGTGACATTTGTTGGTAATGTTAAGATTGCGGATGCAGAGTTTAACGTCATCCCCCCTTCATTTTTATAGATCAAATTTGAATCATATAAATAACCATTATAATTATTATTACATCCACCTGTACCATTATTTTGACATAAAACTGAATTACCGATAGACGCAAAATCTCCAAATAACTTTAATCCACCGTTTCCAAATACAGGACTAAAAGGATTTTCGTGTAACAGATCATGACCCGTGGCAGGTTTATTAGCACTAAAAGTATATGCTGTATTTTGATTTGAGGCACTTCCAACCAAATAAAGATAATAGGTAACACCAGCTTTCACATCTATTGTTGGTGCTACAGATCCACTATTTCCAATCGCAGCAGTCCATACAGGTGTAGCCGAACAGGTTGAATCACTGTATAACGTTGCCGTCAATTGGCGATTCGATGTAGTATTTTTAATTGATAAATTAATTTGCCCACCAACTGGATTTGTAATCGTATAGTAATCGGCATCATCACTTTGAACATTACCAGAATAAGGACCGTACGTTGAGCCACTTGTCGCATTCCAAGTTCCCATCGATGCAGATGGACTTGGACAAACACCCCATCCCGAAACGGCAAACATCATAACTATTCCAAAAACCGCTATCCATCGTAAAAAAAGTTTATTCATTTTCATCTTATCCTCCTTGGGATTTATACTTCACGCTTAAAAAGGGCTCGGTAGTACTTAT
>NZ_JAEMQA010000101.1 GCF_022759005.1 Sulfuricurvum sp.
CGTTGTTGGAATTGCTCGTTAATTTGGAGGATCGCGAATGGAAATTTGATTCAAGCGTCCTGTTTCATTTCACCTATACCCATATCAAACACCCTCTTAGAGTCAAAACGTATACATTATTGCGCAAATTGTTTGAGCGAAACCATTTTTATGTCATTTCAAAGCTCTTTTACGACGCGGGAATTTTGCACCATCTCATCGGCGCTTTCAAAAAAGTGCTCCATCTACCTCAATTTGACGGGTATCATCATTATCCGGTCGATTTGCATTCGATTAAATGTCTTGAAGCACTTGAAAATATCAAAGACCCTTATGTAGAGGCGCTCTATAAACCGCTCAGCGCTTCTGATAAGCTCCTTCTTAAAACAGCTATTTTACTCCATGATACAGGAAAAGGGCGCAAACAAGACCATTCCGAAGTGGGCGCGAAACTGATCGTCCCATTTTTGAAAAATCTCAAACTTCCCTCTCATCAGCTTGAGCGTGGAGCACTTTTGGTACGGCACCATATCTTGATGAGCAACGTAGCCTATCGGGAAAACCTCTATAACGAAAAAACCCTTTATCAGTTTATGTCTAAAATCAAAACACCTGAAAACCTAACACTCTTGTATATCTTAACCTATGCCGATATCAACGGAGTCGGGAATGGTACGTACACGAGTTTCGGCGCGAATTTGCTGCATGAGCTCTACGATGCCGCACTCGAAATTTCATCCCAAAACGACCGAATTACCGATGCAATCAAACGTGCGAACAAAGAGAAACGTCTCCTACATGATCCCGAATTTATGCAGCTTTCAAAAATTGAACAGAAAAAGATCCTCTCGATTGAATCCAACCTGTTCTTTTTCAAAAATACCCCAAACGATATTATCGACATTTCAAAACAGGCCTTTGCTTGCCACTCCTTTACCTATCAGCTCAATATCGAAGGGGGGCTGGTGATTCATATCTTCCGTCGGGTTCCGCTGAACCTCGGTTATTTACTCGGAAAACTCAGTTATCTTGATGTTGCCTCGATGGATATTTTCACGTTGTTCGACGGGATCAAATACTTCAAAATCGAATTCTTGCAACGCCCGCTTGATGGGACAATGGAACAAGTTGAAATGATTGTCGAAGAGGCATTCGATATGAGTAAAAAACTCTCATTATCTAAACCGATCATCAAACCCAGCGAAATCACTCTCGATTGTGATCACTCGATCCATTACGCGCAACTCAATCTAAATACTATAAATCAGCGGGGGCTTTTAGCCTATTTCGTTCAGCTTTTTGACGAAGCACAGATCAATATCGCAACCGCAAAAATTCATACCAACAAAAATATGGCGCGCGACCACTTCTTAATTGAAAAACAAAACAGAATGTGCGATAATGCGCGCGAAATAATTGCTAAATTAGTAGGAGAGTAACTATGTGCGGTATCGTCGGATATATTGGAGTCAAACCGGTTAAACAAATTTTGATCGACGGACTTCGTGAACTCGAATACCGAGGATACGATTCTGCCGGAATCGCAGTACTCCAAGAGGGACATTTTTCATTGTTCAAAGCGGTCGGCAAATTGGTTAATCTCGAAGAAAAAGCCAAAAACTACGAAAGCACCGGTTTTTCTGTCGGAATCGGGCATACCCGATGGGCAACTCACGGAAAACCGACCGAGCTCAATGCCCACCCCCATTTGGGACAAAACTCGTATGTCGTCCATAACGGTATTATCGAAAATTACCAAGAGCTAAAATCGATGCTCACCGCGCAAGGGGTTCAATTTTTGAGCCAAACCGATACCGAAGTTATCGTCCATCTCTTTGAACATCAACTCAAAACCGCCACATCACCGCTTCAAGCGTTTGAACAAACACTTGCTCAGCTGCACGGTGCGTATGCGATTTTACTCGTCAATGCCGATACGGAAGGGACGATTTTCTTTGCGAAACACGGTTCTCCGATGATCATTGGACGCAACAGCGAGAATGAAACGCTCTTTGGCTCTTCCGATGCCGCACTGATTGGAAAATGTCATGAAGTCATCTATCTCGAAGATGGCCATTACGGTTACGCTTCTGCCGAAAAAACAGTTCTCTTTAATGAACAACACCAAGAGGTAGCCCTTCGCTTTACCCCTCTTTCAGAGAACAAACTCTCTGCCCAAAAAGAGGGTTACCGTTTTTTTATGGAAAAAGAAATTTACGAACAAAGCCGTGTATTGGCAGATACCCTTTTAGGTCGTTTGCACGATGAAAGCGTCTATTTTGAAGAGATAGATCCGACCCTTTTCAACGGGATCAACGAAGTTAAATTTTGCGCTTGCGGAACCAGTTACCATGCAGCGCTCGTTGCAAGCTACCTTTTTGAACGTCACGCAAAAATCAAAACGTCTGTTGAAATCGCAAGTGAGTTCCGCTACCGCGAACCGTTCCTCACCCCAGATACCCTTTTTGTCGTTATCAGCCAAAGCGGAGAAACCGCCGATACGCTAGAAAGTCTCAAAATGGCAAAACGCAACAACCTCAAAACACTGGTGATTTGTAACGTCGACAACTCCTCGATGGTTCGACTTGCCGATGCTTCAATTCTTACCCGTGCGGGGATTGAAAAAGGGGTAGCGTCCACCAAAGCATTTGCCACCCAAGTGTGTGTTTTATGGATGCTCAGTCTCTATCTCGGTGGACTTAAGAACACTCTCTCAAACGATGAGCTTAAACGGCAAATCCATCTACTCCGAACCGTCCCCGCTACCGTTAATGTTGAGAATGCCCTTCATGAACAATTGCGCCGTCTCTCAAAACGCTACCTTCACGGACACGGCTTCTTCTTCATCGGACGAGATGTTTTTTATCCTCTTGCATTAGAGGGTGCGCTCAAACTCAAAGAGATCAGCTATCTCCATGCAGAGGGGTATCCGAGCGGAGAGATGAAACACGGCCCTATCGCCCTTGCCGATCCAGAGCTTTTTACCATTGCGCTCCTTCCTCAACACATGCTCTATGATAAAACAAAAAGTAATATCGAAGAACTCAGTGCCCGTGATTCAACCATCTGTTCAATCAGTCCGCTCGATTTTGACAAAGCAGACGATCACATTCGCACCTTTGATCGAGAAGATTACATGCTCGAATTTTTTGAGATAATGGTTGTATTACAGCTTCTATCAATGGAGATTGCTATTCGTCTAGGAAATGATGTCGATATGCCTCGTAATCTCGCTAAAAGTGTTACGGTTGAATAAACCGTTTCACCGCCACTTTGCTTTCATCAAATTTTAAAAATTATTTAGGTACCGTCCTTAAATTCTTTTCTCTACTTTTCACTGATTAAATTATAAGGTAATAATATATGAATACAAATCGTAAAATACTCTTTATCGTCGCCTTAATGCTGATCGGACTTGCCGTGGCAACAATCACGAACGTTGCTCTCAATTTCCGTGATTATGGGTATAACAACGCGATTGAAAAATCAAAAATGACGGCGGAAATCGTCCGTGACGGCCTCACCGCACATATGGTCAACGGCATCATGGACAAACGGGAATTTTTTCTTGCCAATATCGCTAATATCAAAGATGTTCAAAAATTATGGATTGTTCGATCCGATAACGTTGTCAGACAACACGGTGAAGGGCTTGATAACGAGCATGCACGTGATGCAATCGATAAAAAAGTTCTCAAAGAAGGGGTAATCATTCGCGAAATTCACGAAGATGCCCAAAATGCCGTATTGCGCGTCACAATCCCTTATACCGCTACGGCATACGGAAATCCAAACTGTCTTGCCTGTCATAATGCAAAAGAAGGCGATGTTTTAGGTGCGATCAGCATGGAATTTAATATCAATGACATCCGTCAAACCGGAGCAATGACCATTGCGAAAATTTTCGCGATCAATGTGGTTTTCATCATCATTGCACTTTGGGTAACCCACCACTATTTCAAACCGTATATGAAACTCTTTGAAAATCTCCAAAACGGTATCAAACGTGCCCGTACGGGAGATTTTAGTTTTCGTTTTACTACAACGCTTAAAGATGCGGGAAGCGAAGTAGCCGATCAGATGAATACCCTCTTCCAAAAGATGGAAGAGACCTTCGGAGGGATCAAGCACAATCTCAATACTTTTGCCTCACGCTCAAATATATCGACCTCCGACCCGCTCAGTACAGCCGGAATCATCATTCAAGAGCTTTCAGACGTTTATAAATTCAAAAAGACCATTGAGCATGATGCCAACAAAGACGCAGTCTATGAGCGCTTTATCTATGTTCTCAAAGAAAAATTCAATTTCAACCATTTTGCCCTTTACGAAGTCGATAAAACAACCAAAGAGCGCAAATTGATCTATATTACCGATCATCAAAGCTTCTGTCTTCCTGCAGTGGATAAAGATGCAAATGAATGCCGTGCATATCGGACGGCAACCGATGTGTATTCAACCGATTTCCCTGAAATTTGTGTCAATTGTGCGGACAAAAAAGAGTACTCTTGTATTCCGTTTAATATCAATGACGATTTGTCGCTGATTCTCTCTTATTCAGCAAAAGACGTTGAAACCATTCAAGCGATGAATCTCGTATTGCCAAGTATTCGAAACTATTTTGAAGCGGCAAAAGCGGTCATCGAAAGCCGTACATTGATGGATAAGCTGCGTGATTCATCACTGCGCGACGGAGCTACGGGACTCTATAACCGCCGTTTCTTGGAAGAATTTATTGACAAAATTTCCGAGCAAGCGATCCGTTCACACGTATCTTATGCCGTACTGATGATTGATATCGATTACTTCAAAATGGTCAATGATACGTATGGGCACGATGCGGGTGATGTCGTTATCAAATCACTTTCGGAAATTTTGGTCCAAAATATCCGAAAAGCCGATCTTCCGGTCCGTTACGGCGGAGAAGAGTTTTTAGTCTTGCTTCATAATACAACAACCGAAGGGGCATTGGGTGTAGCTGAAAAAATTCGGACACACTTTAATCAGAAAAAATTCCAGTTTGGAAGCGATACGGTTCAAAAAACGCTCAGTATCGGAATCGCGCACTTCCCGTCTCAATCAAATTCGATTTGGAAAGTGATCAAATTCGCAGACATCGCTCTATACGAAGGAAAACATACCGGACGTAATCGTATTGTCGAGTTTGAAGACCGTATGTTTAACGGCGGAGATCAATTCTAACTCTAATCCCCATTTCTCTCGATAGAGAGAAATACTCTCCTCGAAATAAACCAATCCTCTTTATAACACTCAAAAAAACATCAACTCTCACACCGGCATCGTCTTCGTATCATAGGATAACGCGATATTGCCCCCTTGATGTTTAGCTTCCAATAAAGCCCGCTTTGCATACTCGATACATTGCATCATATCCGGTGTTTGCTGTGGAAAATACGACATACCGATACTTACCGTTTTGAGAATAGCATATGTATTGATCCGAATCTTCTTTTTAAAAGAGAGTCGGATCGCTTCTGCAACGCCGTTCACATCTTCAGGTTCATAATCGTATAACACAACAGCAAAAGTATCTCCGCTATAGCGAATGAGTATATCTCCTTGGCGAATATTTTCATGGATATTGTGAGCCATTGCTTTGATCACTTCATCCGCAATCACTGTGCCGTAAGAGCTGTTAATTTGATCGAATTGATCCATATCGACAAACAAAACGCCATAAGGGATGATGGTACGAGTCGACTGTGCCATGATAAGTTTCGTCATCTCTTCGAGATAAGCGCGGTTGTAAAGTTGTGTTAGAGGATCGATGCGAACCGTTTGCTGAAGCTTCTTGTTAATGATCTGAAGTTTCGCCGCATTGATGTAATTTCCAAGCTGTTCAAGAGCTAAACGGATCGGTTTGATTTCACGTTCATCGTACGTTACCAACGATATAACTATATCCAAATCGTCCACAATCGGATAACTTTGACACACGTAATGGGCTGAGGGATCGATCATCTTCGGACATGCCACTTCGCATTGACTCGAATCGACAATTCCGCTTGTACGATCGGCTCGACACCCGCTTAATGCATCACACAACAATGTTTTCTCAGAATGGATAACATGGGTCGTTTTATTGAGCGGATTTAGCTCCAAAATATTGAAATTACTCAAATTCCATCGTGTACGCAGTAATGCGATAATACGGCTGTAAACCTCTTCAAGATTTTGATCTTTTTCAATTTCCGCACGAAAGCGCTCCACCTCATAGAGTTGATGTATCCCCATTTGAAGGTTATAGAGCGGATCGCTGTTTTGATGATCGAGTCGGATAAGAGATCTCATCTTTTTACCGCTGATCGTAAGGGCGCTGTCGAGTTTTTCCATCACCGAATTGGTCCACATCGCCGCATTATGCGCATCCAATGTCTCTGCCGACATAATGCGGTGCGAATAATCTCCCCCTTCCGCATATTCCATCGTTTGAGCTACGGACTGCAATGTTTCTTTGTACGATGTAATAAATCGATAAATATTGCGGATCAGAAAATAGGTCAAGACAACGATAAGCGTTATGAGCAATGCAACACTAATCAGCCCTGTAACTTTGAGATCGTTCATCTCCATTTCGATGGAAACAACACCCAATACCGCTCCGGCTTTGGAATCGTGACAACTCAAACAATCAATTTTCCCTTTGTCGGTTGCGACATAAGGGATCGATAAGCGATATAGCGTATCTGCAAAAAGAGTTCCTTTGATCTCATCCATCTCTTTAGCACTTCGCAAAACGCTACGATCAATATCATCGACCGGTTCTTGGGGGTGAATGCCTCTGCCGTATTGCCGTGCCAGTTCATCCGAACGAACCACCCATGCCCGCTTCATCCCATCAACCGTCGCAATCTGTTTGAGCAAATCGTTTTGATAATCAGAACTGCCGGTTATCATGTGAGCCGTTAGCGATTCACGAACAATGTCTGCCGCCGTTTTCGCTTTGCTCTGTGCGGATTGCAAGGTCATATAACGAAACGTTCCAGCCAAGATGACAATAAAAAGAACCATTATGGCAATGATAGTGATCGATAGGGTAAAAAGTGTTTTCTCTTTTTTCATTATTCCTGACTTACAGTACGTAAATAGACCGATTATACTGAAAAAAAGATTAGAGTTGTAAAAAAGGGAGGTTTCTCCTCTCTAAATGAGGAGAAAAAGGGTTATTTTAGTGGCAGCCGCATCCGGTGCCGCAACTTCCGCCGCTCTCTTGTTTTGGAGCCGCAGCCGTAGAACACGCCGATACACCCGGAGGAGTATTTGGTTGGATCGCTTGATTATCTACCCCACCCTCTTCGTTGATTTTCTCAATAGTTGCCCAAAGATCTTCCGCCGCTTTCATGTAGCGTTTTGCCGTTTCAGAGGTCGGAGCGTAATACGTTACCGGCTTTCCTTCGTCTCCTCCGGTACGGATTGACGGTTCGATAGGAATTTCAGCGAGAATAGTCGTCTCGAACTGATCTGCCATCGCTTTGGATGTCCCTTTTCCGAAGATGTCATACTCGACACCTGTATCCGGAGCGATAAAACCGGACATGTTTTCCACCACACCCGCGATAGGGATATGAAGTTTTTTGAACATATCGAGGCTTCGGCGTGAATCATCCAAAGAGACCATTTGCGGTGTTGTAACCGTTACACCGACGGTGACCGGAACGCTTTGCGCCAATGTTAGTTGCGCATCCCCCGTCCCCGGAGGCATATCGATCACCAAACAATCCAAATCCGACCACATAATGTCACGCAAAAACTGCTCGATCGCTTTCATAATCATCGCACCGCGCCAGATAAGCGATTGGCCCTCTTCCATGAGGGAGCCCATCGACATCATCTCAATCCCGTACGCTTTGATCGGGAGGACTTTATTTCCGACCACTTCAGGCTTAATCCCATCCACGCCAAGCATACGCGGGATATTAGGACCATAAATATCCGCATCCAAAAGACCCACTTTTTTCCCTTGCATCGCTAAAGCTACCGCAAGGTTGACCGAAGTGGTCGATTTACCGACTCCACCCTTACCTGAACTCACCATAATGAAGTTTTTCACCTGCGGAGCGATATTTTTCCCCTTGGACGAACTCTCACGCGGCATTTTAGGTGCCGTAATGTTCACAACAACCTCACCTGCACCGGCACGTTTCAACGCATCGGTTGCTTCCATGGTGATTTGGTGCGCTACCTCAGGAGCACTGGAGGTGATGTCGACAGTGACGCTGACATTGTTCCCCTCAATTTTGATCTCTTTGACAAATCCGAATGTCACGATGTCTTTCGTGAATCCCGGATAGGTAACTTTTGATAATGCCGATTTTACAATTTCTTCTGTCATTTTATTTATTTCCTTTTTATTTGTTTTCCGTTTGTGGCGAGCTTGTCGAACCATGAACTTTTCACCCTTCGACAAGCTCAGGGCGAACGGTATTAACTTGCACTCTGTGCTTTTGCTTCTTCGGCAATCTGTGCGATCGCTTCAGGATTATCCATAATCTGTTGAGTGATTTTGTACGAACAAAATTTCGGTCCGCACATCGAACAAAACTCCGCCTCTTTAAAAACATCCTGTGGCAATGTCTCATCATGATACTCTCGAGCCCGTTCCGGATCAAGCGCCAGTTCAAACTGACGGTTCCAATCAAACGCATACCGTGCATCGCTCATCGCATCGTCGATGTCACGCGCACCCTTACGACCGCGAGCAATATCAGCCGCGTGTGCCGCGATTTTGTACGCAATGATCCCCGCGCGGACATCTTCGGCATTCGGCAAGCCTAAATGCTCTTTCGGCGTCACATAACAGAGCATCGATGCCCCATGCCATCCGCCGACCGCCGCACCGATTGCGGAGCTGATATGATCATACCCTGCCGCGATGTCGGTAACCAACGGTCCGAGGATATAAAACGGCGCTTCATGACAGTATTCACGCTGAATTTTCATATTGCGTTCAATCTGATTAAGCGGAACGTGTCCTGGCCCCTCGATCATGACTTGAACATTTTTTTCCCATGCACGGAGTGTCAACTCGCCGAGCACTTTGAGCTCTCCAAGCTGCGCTTCATCGCTCGCATCGGCCAAGCATCCCGGACGAAGTGAATCCCCCAATGAGAGTGAGACGTCGTATCGTGCACAAATATCGAGGATTTCATCGTACGCGGTGTAAAACGGATTCTCTCGATGGTAATGCATCATCCATGCCGCCATGAGCGAACCGCCGCGACTCACAATCCCCATTTTACGCTTCGCAACTTTTGGCATAGTCTCCAACAAAAATCCGGCATGGATCGTGAAATAACTCACCCCTTGCTGCGCTTGGCGCTCTAAAACTTCGAGCATTTTCTCAATCGTGAGGTCTTCGACTTTGTTGTTCACATCGTGCAAAATTTGATAAATAGGTACCGTTCCGATCGGAATTTTAGAATTTGCGATAACCGCTTTGCGGATTTCATCCAAATCCCCACCCGTAGAGAGGTCCATTGCCGTATCGGCTTTATAGTGCTGAGAGACTTGTATTTTTTCGATCTCCCCTTGTACATCACTGGCAATCGCAGATGAGCCGATATTCGCATTGATTTTACAGCGTGCGGCAATCCCGATCGCCATCGGTTCCAAATTTTTATGGTTGACATTGGCGGGGATAATCAACCGACCCCGTGCCACTTCGGAACGAACCAACTCAGGATCAAGTTCTTCTATTCTTGCAACATAAGCCATCTCTTCGGTAATAATGCCCTGCTTGGCATAATACATCTGAGTTCGGACCGTGTCGTTTTCTCTTTTGGCGACCCATTCGGTTCTCATTGTGTGTGCTCCTTAAATTCCGAAAGCTATTTGGACTTATAAATAAGACCCCCTAAAAGGGTCGTATCGCTTTTCATGTAAATTAAAAATTTCAAGAGGATTTAGGAAAACTCTTCTCATCTCCCCTTGATGTGTTCTATAATTTATCGCAAACAAGATAAAAAAAAGCTTTTTAAGTGTATAATTTCGTAACAGTTTTCAAAATAGGATACATTTTGTCTGATTTTACCCTTGTTTTGCTTGCAGCAGGCAACTCAACCCGTTTTAAAGTTCCGGTAAAAAAACAATGGCTCCGTATCGGGCATGATCCTTTATGGTTTTATGTTACTAACCGTATCAAAGCCTCTATGGCCGATGTTCCTATTATTCTCGCCGCTCACCCCGATGAAATCCCATTTATGCGTACTATGTGTGATTTTACGATCGTTGAGGGGGGCAGCACCCGACAGCAATCGCTCAAAAATGCCCTCAAAGAAGTTCATACCCCTTATGTCCTTGTAACAGATATTGCCCGTGCCTGTATCGATCCTTCACTGATTGAACGATTGCTCGCGTCCAAAGGTTCTGCCGATGTTATCGTTCCAGCATTAGACATTCATGACACGGTTGTTTATGGAGATGCGACAATTGCGCGGGAGCAAGTCAAACGGATTCAAACACCGCAGCTTTCCCGCACCGATATTCTTCGAAATGCCTTAGAAACGGATGAAGAGTATACCGATGAGAGCAGTGCAATCGTCGCATTCGGAGGGACACGCCGATTTGTAAACGGCGATGAACGTGCAACCAAGATTACCCATGCGGGCGATACGGCAGGGCTAGAGTGTCTTCTCCCCCCTTCAACCATGACATTTACCGGCAACGGATTTGATGTACACGGTTTCGAAGATAACAAACCCATGGTACTCGGCGGGGTGAGCATCGATAGTCCCTTTGGGTTCAAAGCGCACAGTGACGGCGATGTCGCTATTCATGCCCTTATCGATGCACTGCTTGGAGCGGCATGCCTAGGAGACATCGGGATGCTTTTTCCCGATACGGATACAACATATAAAGATATCGATTCCAAAGAGTTATTGCGTCTATGTGTGCAAAAGCTTCACCATTTCGGGTTTGTGATTGCCCATGCCGATGTGACGATTATTGCGCAAACACCGAAAGTTGCCGCATACAAAAATGCGATGCGTCAAACATTGGCATCAATCATGCTTATTCCTGCATCACGGGTCAATGTTAAAGCGACTACAACGGAACATTTGGGCTTTATCGGACGCAAAGAAGGAGTCGGCGTCTTGGCTACAGCCTCAGTACACTATTTTGATTGGAAAAACGGATGAATATTCTCATTATCGAAAACGAAATTTACTTAGCGCAAAGTATCGCCTCCAAACTAAGCGATCTAAGTCACAACTGCGATATTTCAAGCTCCACGAAAGAAGGTTTGCGCGGGTTGCCGTATGATGTCGTCCTCCTCTCGACCAATATTAGCGGTCAAGATATTTATCCTGTCATCGAAGCGTATAAAGATGCCGTTGTTATCTTGATGGTCAGCTATGTGAGTAACGATACGGTATCCAAGCCTCTCGCCGCGGGAGCCAAAGACTATATTCTCAAACCCTTTATGATCGAAGAACTCATCCGTAAAATCCAACATTTTCAAAATCACGAACGTCTTCGCCGACAAAACCAAACGTATGAACGTTACCTTACCCATACGTTTAATGCGATCAACGTGGATGAGGATTTAGACAAAACCGAGCTTCCCCTCTTCATCTGCAGCGGCTACCAAAAATATGCCGACGCATTCGCATTCCGCTATGCGGCACACCACGATAAAACACTCCAATTCATTTCTCTTTCCTCCGCCAAAGCGTTCAGTGATATTGCGGCACAAAGTGATGATTCCATTCTCTTTATCACCGATTTTCAAAATCTCAAAAAATCGGATCAGAAACCGTTTTACGAATTGATCGGCGGCAAAAAATGTATCGTTTCGAGCACTGAACCGATCGATAACCCTCCATTCAAATTGATCGAGATTGAAAGCGACAATAACCTCTTCGACCAAGGTGAAATTTTACCGATTGAAGAGTATGTCAAATACATTATGATCCATTTCCAAAACCGCTTTCCGGATACCGAACTCTCCAAAAAATTAGGAATCTCACGCAAAAGCTTATGGGAAAAGAGAAAGAAATATGGCATCGTCAAGAAAAAATAGAGCTCTTTTCATCGACCAAGAGGCGGTTTCCGCCCTCACATTGCTCAAAGCGGGGATGCTCAGTCCCGTAACGGCACTAATGAACGAAGCACAAAGCAAAGAGGTCCTTAGCAGCGGTATGTTCATGGGGAAAACCTTCCCGTTTCCTCTCATCCTCTCTCCGAGCGGGAAAGTCAATGAAACCATTTTAACGACTGCCCAAAAAGGTGAGATTCTCGATCTGATTTGTGATGGCACTTTTATCGGAGAACTGTGTGTCGATGAAGTCTATCCTATCGATCCGTGTGAACGGCTGCGCCAGATTTACGGCACCGAAGATCTCTCTCATCCGGGGGTCAGTGCGACCTATAAGCGTCTCGGAAAATACGCGATCTGCGGTGATTATTCGATTGATCTCTCTCCAATACAATCACTGCAAAACATGATTGCCGAAGCAAAAGAGCAAATCGGAGCCCAACATACAACGGCGATGTTTATGGCAGCCAATCCGCTTCATCGCGCACATGAACGCCTCATCCGACAAAGCTTGGAAAGAACTGATCTGATCGTCATCTTCTTGCATAAGCCCTACAATTCAGCCGATTTGAAATACGAGCTTCGCCATCAGGCACTCCAATATTTCATCGATAACTTCTTACCGTGCAACCGCGCCGTCATCGTACCGCTGGAGAGCAGCTATATTTTTGCGGGAAGCAACGAAGTCATTCTCGATGCGATCGTCGCGAAAAACTACGGTTGCGATCGTCTGATGATCGGTCAAAATCATGCCGGAATCGGAATGTACTACGATCACAATGCCAACAAGTCAATCGTGGATCGTCTCGTCGGAATCGATATCGAAGTAGGAATGTCCAGCGAATACGTCTATTGTAATCAATGCAAAACACTCGTCAGCGTTCAAACCTGCCCTCACGGCCATCACCATCACATTTCTTATCATTCCGAATCGATCTTGGAGCTTATGCAGCAGGGGCTTCTCCCTCCGGCTGTTTTAGTGAGAAAAGAGATCTCTGCGATGATTGTCTCCTCACTCCATCCCAACCGATTCAAGAATCTCTCAAAGCTCTACTATGACATTATGCCCGTCAAAGGTCTTCTCGAAGAGCACACCGAAAAAGATTTCTACGTCGAGCTCATGCGCTTATACCAAACAACATCTTTAAACTGAGGAATTTAATGAACTGGTTTTTTCTCACCGTCGGATACAGCGGTCTTTTTCCCAAAGCTCCCGGAACCATGGGAACGATCGCCGCGCTTCCTTTAGGCGTTGCAATTCTCCTCTACTTTGGACCGCAAACGCTGTTTATGGCAACCATTTTGATCACGCTGATCGCGATCAAAGCGATCGACAAACACGAAAGCATCGTCAATAAACATGATGACAGTCGTATCGTTATCGATGAGCTGGTCGGAATGTGGTTCGCCCTCTCTATTGCACCCGGAATCAGATTTGATCTCACAGAGCTGATGGCATGGACGAACGGTATCGCGCTTCAAATTGTGATGAGTTTTATCTTTTTTCGCCTCTACGACATCAAAAAACCCTCGATTATCGGTCGGATTGATCGCGAAACCAAAGGAGGGCTTGGAGTTATGGGTGATGATATCATTGCTGGATTTGCTGCCGGTATCTCCTCTGCAATTGTTTGGCAAATTCTCCTCAAAAGCGGATTACTCTTTTTATAACCTTTTTCCCTTTGTTGGGAATCATCTTTATATTTCCTTAATACTGTAACGATTTCTTTGACATCCTCTTGATATCGCACGTCTTACAATAAAAACTCCAAACTTCCATCAAAGGGTTCTTATGACGTTTACCATGTCACAGATAAACGTTAAATCATCATGGGTTCATCAGTCGGTTCGATCTCTTCGAAATCCAATACTATCTGATCCAATATTTTTTGCGTCTGTTTTATTTTATCAATGTTTTCATCAAAGATCCCCTTTGACGCCGGAAATGCTTCGGAAAGCTCTTGATAAATCAAAATACGTCCGCCGAAATGGCGATTGAATTCATCAAAGGCACGGCGCAGATACTCTTTTGAGGTCGTATGACGGAAAAGTGCTTTGATCATTTTTTTACGCTCTTTGATCGGAATCGATTCATCGATCGCTTCAGCCACACGCTTGATGTCCAAACGAGACAAATAAGCACCGCAATGGTAAGGGGCTAAAAGTTTATCGGCCAGCTCTTCGACAAATCCGGGAACCGGTTCTTCGCCATTCTCATCCTCACTGTTTGTTTCACAACTTCCGGTATCGCATTTTTCGCGAACAAATTGATCAAACTCAGCTCGCAGGGTGCTAAAATCGTTATCTTTCATTCTTTTCTCCTCGTATTAAATCATAAAAATAGCGGCAATGTGAGCGCAACGCAATATCATCTGCAAAATCGTTACTCTCGGCATATCGCTCCAGCGCTTCTGGCATGATAAGTTCTCCGTTCAAACGCCCCTCTTCTATCCAAATCAGATCTACCAACCCTTGTTCTTTTGCATTTTCGGAAACCGAATCAACCAACGTTATCGCCTCTTCTTGATATTCCGAAGCGATAACTGCACCGCTGAGTTTTGAGCTGCGCATTTGAGAGAGGGTAAAAACAACATCATCACTCCGAATATTCATCGGAATAACCATGGCATTGACTCCGTTTTCTTTGAATAATTTGTTCACCGTCGATGAAAAACGGCTACTATGTGCCTCTTCGGCAATGTAGCCGAATAATCTGGTCTCTACCGTAATTGAATTATCGTTATTCATCATGAATTAAGCCCCCATAATTCCATCGCTTCCTCCTCTTCCAGTCGGCATCGTCGACAAATTTTTTCATCCCCGACCGAACTAAATATCAATCCGCATTCATCGCAACGGCGTACCGAAAAAGTAATCATATTTTGAACGGTCGGTTCATACCACTCTTTGAGATTATATGAAGTGGATACGCTAAGTGCATCACTCTCACATACATCATGACACAAATGGCATTTGACGCACAAAAACGGATCAAAATCGATTTTTGAACTGCGCATATCCGATGTCAAAGCGCCCGTAGGGCAAATGCGATAACAGAGTTCGCATGCCGTGCATTTTGACTCATCCATCAACTTTTGAGACGTAAAGGAGATCATCTGCGCATCCACCACGTGATATACGGAAGGTTTTTCAAACCTTTTTAATGCGGTAAAAAAGAGTTTTCGCCGATCGGTAATCTTTTTCGTTCGTAACTCCTGCGTATGGCTGCTGTCTGTTGAATACGTCATAAACTCATCGGTACTCAGCCGTACCTCCCGCTCAAAATTTTCCTTGATGACACCGATTTTATTGAGACGAAACGTCTTGAAAAAATCGCGCCGATCTTTCTCCTCTTTTGCCTCTTCTGCCGTATATCCTTCACTCACCAAATCTACACGATAAGGTGATTCAATCGCTTCGAGTGCATAATTGACATTCTCAACACGCACCAGCATATCACGCATCACTCTCTCACCGATAGAACATTCACTACAATGCCCGATATCGAGACGAAGAGCTTTTTTCATTCCACATAATGCAATAAGATGTTCACTTCCCAGAGCAGTGATGCAGGGAATATTTTTTTGACACGAGACCAGTGTTTCATTATCGGATAAAAATGAAAAGAAAAACTCGGTCGGGCTAAAATCATCCAATCCTAGCGCTTCAGTAGGGCACGATGCAACACATCCCGCACACCCGACACACATAGCTTGATTGATCGATGGTAAACGATCCGTGATAACAATCGCATCGGTAGGGCACACCTTTGAACAGTGTGTACATGCTGAGTTAATGCTCAGAGCACGAACACATGAAGCAGGAGACAAACTAAGCAAACCCATCGTCGTCTTATATCGCTTGAGAGAGAGTTTCGTTATCGCCAAGGATAAATTCGAGCGCTGTCTCAGCCGCGTCATAATAGAGCGGTGTACGTGCTTCATATTTCATATTGATCAGATACATCGGAGCCCATTTGAGCAGATGGGTATTGAGGAAACGGTGCTGAACATTTTTGAGCTCTTTAACCGCTTCATCATCGTTGAGTTCCATCGCTTTACGCTGCGCTTCACACAAATGGTGCATAAATTCCAACTCAATGCCGATATGATCTGACGATACCACACGCGCTACTTCATAATCGACCAAAAAATCGTATGCACTGTAAAAATCAGTCACAGGGTTTGCACCCCCTGTTTCGATCATCTGATCACTACGTGTATAAAACGTCTCATAGGGAACCAGATGCAAAATCGAAAGATTGACAAAATCAGGGTTCAAATGCCCTTCGATAATCTCTTTGTTGGAATGTTTTTTACGCACTTCCCATTCGCTCCAGTGAGGAAAAAATTCTAAAACAGTCGGATCGTTTTGCAAAGTTTCTAACAACGCTTCGTCAAGTTCTTGAAGCAATATTCGTGAAAGCAACGCATATATATTGCTTCGGGCAATGATCTCATCCATAACAGCTAGGCCTTTTAATTGTGATAGTAGGATTGTAGCCTAAAGGGCTGAAATGCCCTTTAGAAGTCCCTATTAGAAAGAGAAGAGGAGGTTATCCTTTGATATTGACATCGTATGCCGATGGATCGAGTTTAACCCACGGACGGAAAATGTGTTTCGGTCTGCGTAGTTTAGAATTTGAATCCAAACCGCGTGAAAGTTTGTCTCTCCACGCTTGATACACTTTGAAGTTGTTTTCATAGTTGACATAAATGTCACCGATCTTATCGCCCGCTTGCGCAGGCTCTAACAATACTTTATGGTGCCAACAGTGCATTCCCGATACCGGATCCGGATGAGCTGCCGCAACGGCATTTTGCCATGAACCGCTCAGACCATCCCACCAAACATTTTCAGAGTCACGGTTGTACTCTGGGAAACGTTCTGCTTTAAATCCTTTGATCCCCTCGACGTATTTGAGTTTACCCTCTTTACCGTCCATTTGAATCTCAGCAACCGGAACCCCGAAGCTATTAATACCGGTGGTACCGCTGTAATCATCAATGATACTTTGCCCACCCTCTTTACCGACGTTTGCAGGAGACTCTTTGAGAAACTCTTTATTGCTTAAATCACGAGGTGCGACGCCCGGAACGACTTTCCCATCAGTTACACCGTTAGGGATAGTTACATGGTTACTCAATTTCCAGCGTCCGCCGTGGTGAGAACACGCGAGTGTACCAGGAAGAACTCCCTCGGTCGGAACCGCCATAGCCACGAAGTGTCCGCTCTCCAGTCCTGAAACCGTATCGACAATTTTGACACGGATCGCATCACCGCGTTTGAATCCGAGACGTTGTGCATCTTTGGTCGAAATCCAAATCGGATCGTGGTTTTGAGAGATCTCCATCAAATGTTTCGAATTCGCAGAACGGGTATGAATGTTATACGGCAAACGGAATACCGTATTAAGGGCAAACGAGTTCTCCTCTTTCATATAGTAATGGTTGACGTGGGAGAGAATATGAACCATCTCCTCTTTCTCTTTATCGTTACGCGGATAGATTGCCATTGCGTATTCCGGCCATTTCCATTCTTTAGCTACCCATTGGGTATAGACATCAAGTTTACGGGTCGGAGTGGTATATCCTTGAAGTTTTTTGCCGTCAATTTGGATACCGATTTTTTTCGAGTTCCCTTTTTCATCGACCGCACTGATAATACCAGCTCCATCAACGCTCATAGAGGCTGCATCGTATTTGTGTTCATACGATTCTACTTTGCCCTCTTCGATTTTGAGTTCACGCTCTTGTACATCATAAACCTTATCCTCTTCTAGCCATGCACCGTGGTCACGCATATAGGAGTAGACAGGGAATTCCTCTTTGGTATAGCGCTCATCGTTCATAACTGTCTCGTAGAGTTTCGGCAAGTTGTCACCAAACGCCGCATCGTACCACTCTGCAATGGTAACCGGTTTGCCCGGATGACGTTTGGATTCCCACATCGTACGAATATTCAAGCTGCCGTCTGGATCAATAAATGAGTGAAGAAGCTCAAACCAGAACTCATTCTCTTCCCACACTTCTCCAAGTCCCGCTTTGATGTGTGCTTCGAGGGTTGCACGGTTAGGATTTTTAGGTTTCCAGCCTGATTTTTCGAGCGCCACACGTAAAACCGGCTGACGAAACGACGTCCAACGTGCAGGCATTGTCGCTTCGGAGTGTTGATCATGTCTCTCACCCGCAAGACCCACAGGGAGGACATAGTCCATGTACCAGTTGGTTTCTGACCATACCGGAGAGAGGTTAAAGGTGAGTTCCATTTTGGACTCATCTTTAAGCACCTCAATCCAGCGGAATCCGTCCGGATTAATCCAAACCGGATTGTACATACGCGGTGCATAGACTGACAATTTCGTCGGCACTTGCAATCCACGTGCAATCCATTTTTTCTGCCACTCCGTGTCAGTAAGAAGATGCGGTAATAAAAATGACATTTCATACGTCGAAAGAGGCCATTCCGGCGGCCATGTCAACTCATTCCATACCTTAACAGACGGAACGTCTTTGCCCGATTTACCTTGACCAACCGTAGAGCTTCCCCCTTTACCGCCAACGGAAATATCATGCCAATGGTACCAACCGGTACCTCCAACATTTCCGATAGCTCCACGTAAACCGGCAAGGAACAATACTGATTTACCAGCCATCCAACCGCCTCGATTCCCCGCAGCCGTTGCACGCCAAATATAGGTAGAGATCGCGTCACCTGCCCAGATAAACATCTCATAGAGTTTTTCGAGTTTATATGCCGGAATATGGGTCTCTTTTTCGGTAAATTCAAGGGTATAAGGGGCATACATCTCTTTAAGCATCCCCAAGTAACTCTCGAAATCACGCCCTTCCGGAACTTTTGAAATATAGTTTTTTTCAACCATATAATTCAGATAGTCGGTATCCTTCATCAACGTATCCCAGTTGAACCAACGTTTAACGAACGCTTTGTTTACCAAATTATCGTTCAAAATGCGGCTTGCCAAATAGAGATAAATAGCCGATTCAGTACCCGGCCATGGTGCCAACCAAAGATCGGCAATCCCCGCTGAGTTAGAGAGGCGCGGATCCATTACAACCAATTTCGCACCTTTTTTACGAGCATCGGCAATCATTCCGGCAGCCTGTTGAAAATAGTGCCCTGCATCCGCAGCATGCGAAGAATTTAAGAAAATAAGTTTCGCGTTTGCCCAGTCAGGACTGGTACGGTCATCATTTACGAAATGGATCGACGGTGTACGCCCGTTTGCTGAACAAATATTGGTATGGGAGTTGTATGAATCAATCCCCATAGATTCCCATACTTTAGGGACAAATCCGTTTTCATTCGGGCGACCAACATGGTACATACACAATTTTCGTGAAAGCGGATCACCTACGCGGAGAGTATCTCCCATTTTTTTACCGATAGTGGTCATCGCTTCATCCCACGTCGTACGGATCCATTTACCCTCACCGCGTTTTGAACCCGGCGCACGTTTAAGCGGGAACGGAATACGGTCAGGATCGTACATTTGCGATTGAACCGCGTACCCTTTGGCACAGTTACGACCGCGTGAACCCGGGTGTAATGGATTCCCCATGTATTTGCGTACGGTCAATGTTTTCTTATCAACCCATGCCGTCAATCCGCATGATGCTTCACAGTTCGAACATGCCGTCGGAATGACCATAAAATCGTGCACTAAAATACCGTCAGGATTCTCTTCACTACGGACGCCGTGACGACCAATACCGCCCCGTTTCCAATCGGTTCCGTCGAGTTCTTGGAAGTTATCCCATTGATCGAGCGGCGGATAAAACGATAAGGTATCGGGGGTATTGGTAAATTTGCTGGCTTTTACGGATTCAGCGGCAGCATCAATCGAAAATACCCCTTTAGCGATTGCGGCACCCGCTACAGTGAGCGCGGTCCCTTTTAAAAATGTTCTTCTACTTTCTAAATACATCATAATTTACCTCTTAGCTCATATTTAATAATTGTGGAATAACGAGCCAAACGTGTTTGCTCACCCACAAACCGACCAATGCCGATACGGCTGCGATTTTTAACAAATAATACGATTTGTTTTTCAAACTTAAGCATACGAGAGCCATAGGAATCAAGAACGCCAGAACTTGTCCAATCCAGAACATCGCGGTGTATTCGCCCCCTTTTACAAACGCTAATGTCGCGGCGACCTCTTCGGCTTTCATTCCGCCGAAGATATACTCTGACATATAGAGAATAAACGCTGCCGCTGCACTAAAGCCGAGTACTAGCGCCAAATCTTTTTTGACCGCTTCAGAAAATTTATTGCCACCGAGGAGAAGCATCGTTGCCGATCCCGCAAGGAGCGCTGCCAAAATCATTTGTGCCGATTCGGTAGGCATTTGCCACAACTCACGCGCTGTTGCTTCTGCCATTAAACCTGCGGTGTACAATGTGACCGGAATCGCCAACAATGTCGTCCATCCGAGCAACTTATCGTACATCGCTTCGTCTTTTTTCATGTAGATTGCATACGTCATCGCCAAAAGAAGTCCGACAAATCCTGTTGCCATCCATGCACCGATCGTAATCGCCGACGTCAAGTGCGGATAGAAGAAAATGTGCCAAAAACGGAACATTTGGTGCAAAT
The DNA here is from genome assembly GCF_022759005.1 of Sulfuricurvum sp. Taxonomy (GTDB): domain Bacteria; phylum Campylobacterota; class Campylobacteria; order Campylobacterales; family Sulfurimonadaceae; genus Sulfuricurvum. The sequence continues at coordinate 20,658 of NZ_JAEMQA010000101.1, forward strand.
CGATGACCGTAAAGAACAAGAAAAGGTGAATGAATACAATCGAAATCACCACTGCAGGGAACCGGATAAAGCCGGTTTGTTCCGGATACTTTTTCAACAAAAAGAACGTGAGGAAAATGATACCAGTACCGACACTTTTTGCCCACATATTCATTGTAATAATCCAGCCCCAAAATACGCTAGGAAGAGCAACGTCAAGGACTACGATCGCATTGGTTGCCGCAAGTGTTTCGTGTACCATTAGTGATGTCCTCCTAAATGGATATGGGTAAGGTTGTTAAATAGGTTGTGCCCTTCTCCACGGAATGATGCCAGTGGGTTAAGTTGAACGTTACCGCCGCCGACATAGAAGTGGTGAGGGTCAGTCCCTTTTTCAGGTTTACGTACTTGTACGTCACCTTGGTGTTGTTGAATATATTTGCTGATATTCGAGGTAGGATCATCCAAATCACCGAAAATATTGGCTTCAACCGGACATGCTACGACACATGATGGCATCATGCTGCTTGCAATACGGTGTGCACAATAAGTACATTTGTCTGCCGTTTGAGTTTGTGGATCGATGTAGATCGCACCGTAAGGACATGCCATTACACATCCCGCACATCCGATACAACGCTCTTTATCGATATTCACAATACCGTTTTCGAGATAATGCAATGCACTAACCGGACAAATGCGTTCACACGGTGCATTAGCACAGTGATTACATCGAAGCGGAGTAAACGTCCGTTTTGTCTCAGGGAATGCTCCCACATCAACATATTTAACACGTAGTCGCCATGTACTAAGTGGAACTTCGTTTTCCACTTTGCACGCGATCTCACAGCCCTTACACCCCATACAGAGGTGAAGGTCCACCAAGAAACCTAACTGCATATATTCTCCTTATTCCTGATTCACGCTGCTATCACACATATCATAAGTGATATGAATAATCTTTATTTGATGCTGTGATTACAGGCATTTAACGGCATTTCTGCTGGATTCATGATAGCCAAAATAGAATAAACTCAAACTAAATGCAAAACCCATTTTGCTATAACTTTTTGATATGTTACCATTTGTAAAAATAAACTCTCACCATTAGAGAGTTTAATAATAGAGGGATTTTAGAGGCCTAAGCGGCAGCGGACAGAAGCCTCGTGTGCTCCTAATCCTTCGGTATGGGCGATCAGTGCACACGCTTCACCGATCTCATTGATTGCTTGGCGCGAAAATGAAATGATGGAAGATTTTTTCATAAAATTCTCCACCCCCAGCGGAGAATAAAACTTCGCCGTTCCTCCCGTTGGAAGAGTATGATTCGGTCCCGCGACATAATCACCGATCGCTTCAGGGGTATAGTGACCGAGGAAAATGGCTCCGGCATGTTTTATCGACGGCAAAAGGGCAAAAGGGTTATCCGTTGCGACCTCAAGGTGCTCCGGAGCTACTTCATTCATTAATTTAACCGCTTCTTCCATCGATTCGGTCACAATGATCGCAGCACGCTCATGGATCGATTTGCGGGCAATTTCTTCGCGAGGAAGTTTTTTGAGCCAAACCTCGATCTCTGCCGCACAGGTATTCGCAAATTTTTGCGACGGTGTGATCAAAATTGAGCTTGCCATCTCATCGTGCTCCGCCTGAGAGAGAAGATCGATTGCGATATGCGACGGATTTGCCGAATCATCAGCCAAGACCCCGATCTCGCTTGGTCCTGCGATCATGTCGATATTCACCTCACCAAAGACCATTTTTTTTGCCGTAGCAACAAAAATATTACCCGGACCGGTGATGACGTCCACTTTTGGAATCGTTGCGGTTCCATATGCCATAGCGGCGATTGCGCTCGCTCCGCCCACTTTGAACACTTCAGTGACTCCACATAAATGGCATGCTGCCAAAAGAAGCTCATTGGGTTCATTATCCGGTGTCGGAGTGGTGACCACAATATGTTCTACCCCTGCAACCTGTGCGGGGATGACGTTCATAAGCAATGAACTCGGATAAGCCGCTTTCCCACCGGGAATATACAAACCTGCACGGTCGACCGGAGTCACTTTTTGTCCCAAAATCGTCCCGTTGGCTTCGGTATCAAACCAGCTTTTTGGCAATTGTTTTTCGTGATAGCTACGAATACGCTCATACGCCAAATGCAACGATGACTTCAACGTCGGTTCTAATGCTTCATATGCTCGTTTCATCTGCACTGCATCAATACGTAATTCTGCCCCCGAAGAGGGTGTCCAACGGTCAAATTTAGAAATATGCCCGATGAGTGCATCATCACCATCGGTACGAATGTCGTCAATCAACCCTTTAACAATCGATGAAACATGCTCCATATCCATTTTACCACGCCCTAAAAGCTCCCTGAACACGGAATCGAATGTTACATCATTGGTATGTATCAAAGTCATTGCTTCTCCCTTTATTTTTGCGGCGTGTTGGTTTTATATTCTTGCTTAACAATCTCAAGCGCTTTTAAAAACTCATCGCTCTCGATAGCCCCCATAATCGGTTCAAACATCGGCGTTCTCTCTTTTATAAACCATGTTGCCGGTGTCCCCTGAGTCATAAGCGACGGCGGAACGCTCCCTTCATCCACTACCCCTTCGTAACTTACGAAATCACGGTTCAATACGGCAACAACTTTTTGGTTTTTAAGTGTCTTTTGCTTGAGGACATCACACCATCGGCATCCGTTTTTGGTCACCAGTACCATTAAAGGTTTTTTCTCTTTGATAGAGCGTTCAACAGCCGAAGAAATATTCTTTTCCCATTTAACCTCTGCCGCATACAATGAGATCATTGATAGCGCAAGCAACCATAGTATTTTTATCATTTTAATTTTACCTTTTTTAGAATCTCTTTGGCAATTTTAGGAATCTCTTTGTTCTCAACGTCGATCACGATATCGGCTACTTTTAGATACAGCGGTAAACGCTCTTCATACAAAGCACGCGCTTTCTCAATGTCTTGAAACAAAGGTCGTTTTTTGAGTTTTTTCTCGGCGTTCGGATGTTCCAAAATGCGCCGATAAATAACATCAAAAGGGGCATTCAATAATACTATCGTCCCTACTTTTTTCAGATTAGGAACTTTATAAAATCCCCCTCCGGTAGAAATCAAAGTATTATCGACATTTTTTTTGAGCCAACGCGCCACTTTCCGTTCAAGTGCACGGAAGTACGGCTCTCCCTCTTCAGCGAAAATCTTTTTGATACGGCGATTTTCCATGCTCTCGATAATATCATCCGTATCCAATGCTACCATTTTGGAAACTTTGACAATCTCCCGCGCTACGGAACCCTTACCAACTCCCATAAAACCGATTAGGACAATGTTTTTCATAAATTCTCTACTGTTGGTTTATAATGATGACATCATATCATGCATTAACTTAGGAGTATTTTCTTGATTCAACTCAATAATTTATCAATCGCCCCTTACCCGAATGAAGAAGCAGAAACATTTACCACCCTTTTTGAAAACACGTCACTCAAAATAGAGGCCATCCGATCTTGGTTAAAAAACCCCGGAGAACTCTATAATCAGGATCGAGACGAATGGGTGTTGTTGGTAGAGGGGGAAGCCGAATTGGAAATCGAGGATCAAATACTGAAATTATGCAAAGGGGACTATCTGCTCATCCCAAAATATACCTCGCACAGGGTACGTTCTACAGCCAAAGATACCCTTTGGCTCGGTATCTTTAGCTCTTGAATTCGTTGATTCGCGCAGAAAGCGATTGAGCAACTTGCATCAATTGTGCCGAATCGCTCTGAATTTGCTCGACACTTTTTTGATTTGATTCGGAAACCACATTGATTTGTGAAATTTTTTCAATGATCCACTCAATATGACCGACCATTTCAACCGAATCGTTGTGCGAGCGTTGTGCGACACCGACAGAGCGCTCCATCTCTGAGGATGTTGCAGAGATTTTCTCTTCCACTTCGTTGGAAATGGCCGTCAGTGTATTCATATTTTTCGCGTTTTCACCCATTTTGTCACTCACATCGTTGATCGATTGAACAATCGTTCCGACACTGATTTCAATCTCGGTCAAACTTTTTTGGGTACGTTCTGCCAATTTACGCACTTCATCCGCAACAACAGCGAATCCGCGTCCATGTTCACCGGCGCGCGCGGCTTCAATCGCTGCATTAAGAGCCAAAAGATTGGTCTGATCAGCAATATCTTTGATGACACCGAGAACATTTTTGACCTGATCGGCATCATTGCGAAGTGAAATAAGCTGCGAAGACATCTCTTGCTCTGTTTCGATGTACCCCTCTACTTCACCGACCAAACGATACAACGCATCTTTAGCCGTTACCAACTCTTCGTTGGCATTGGCAACGTTGCGTTGTGTTTGTTCCGAAATCGCGATCGCACCGGAGAGAATTTCTTTGATCGATTGGCTTTTTTGGGTCGTCGATTCAACGATTTGACGCTCTTGCTCAACTCCGCCGGAGATAGTACGGGTAGCGTCGGTAATCGTTGTCGCGATCATTGAGTTCTGTTTTCCGAGATCTTTGACTTCATTAACCGTTTCTTGAACCATCGAGACAAAATTATTCACGGCGGTTGCGGCATCGGCAAATTCATCTTTTTTGACAACTTCAAGCCGTTTGGTTAAATCTTTATCCCCGCTTACTAATGCTCCGATACGATTTCGTAGCCCTTCGAGAGGTTGAAGCACCTCTTTTCCGAAGAAAATATTCATAACCACAATAAATGCGATGACGACAATGCTCAATGCAATCAATAAAATGGTTTGTGTTTTATTGATTTTCGCATCGTTTTTCTCAAGAGAAATAACCAAATCCATAACCCCAAGAACATGTCCGGCTTCTACATTCGTATGACATGCGGTACAACGCTGCTCAGCAACGAGAGGCTGTAAAAGGCGGATCGTATGCTCTCCGTTATCTATTTTTTCAAGAACTTGGGGTTTTTTCGTTTTAAATACGTCTTGGATCATCGGTTCATCGCTGAACTTTGCATCCGGAGCTAACAGATCGATAACCGCTTGGGATTTTTCCACTTTTAAAGCAGCAATCCCGTCAATTTTTTGTGCTTTTGTAATCGCATCCGCAACAATCGCAGGATCCCCTGCGAGCATACTACCCGTCAAGGTTTGAAAAATTGATTCACTTAGCATGGTCAAAGAGCGTTTTGCTGTCTCATTTGAAAAATCACGAAAGGTTGTCGTCAGGTACCAATAGATAGCTCCAAGCCCCACAAAACTAAACAAAAGTGTTGAAAAAAATATTTTTGATTTGACAGTATTGAACACCCTAAGCTCCTCTGTTATTATCAATGTCTATTATTGTACCGTATATCGATCACCTTTTTGCGGCAATGTAACGATTCCCTCTAAACTTTGCATTTTGACCGGTAAATTCATCGGTCGGCGCATCGATATCGGATCAACTTTGCTGACACTAAAATGGAGATGCGGACCGCTGCTATTACCCGTATTACCCGAATAACCGATCAAATCTCCTTTGAGAACTTTTTGACCGATTTGAACAGCGGCACCCCCCTGTTTCAAATGGTAATAGTTACCCATCGTTCCGTCACTGTGTTCAATAATAACATAATTGGCATATTGGCGGTATTCTGCTCCGACACCGCCGAAATTATTGCTCCCCTCTGCACCCACAACAATCCCCTCACGCGCCGCATAGATAGGTGTCCCGACCGGGACAGGAAAATCAACCGCATAGGCGGAAAGCCCTTTATGGGTAAATTCTCCATTATACCCTTGCGAGACACTGACACACGCACCTTTTGCAAAAGGGAGTCTATAGAGGTAACTGTCCTTATGTACCGCAAATGCCGATCCTCGGACCCATCCATACGATGAGCGATAGTTCACCGGAGACTCCGATGATATGCGGGATAATTCCAAGACCCGTTTTTTACTCCGTCCGGGGATCTCGATAAACAACGGAATTTTTCCGGAAGCTTTGAGATTGTTCAGATATTCGAAATCGATACTCATGGTTACCGTATAAGGGTTTAAGTTTTCTGCTTCAAACTCAAACCCTCCCATTTTAGTTGATTCAGCACTCAAAATAACGCTGTTTCGTGAACCAATTTGGGCCAGTTTCTTTACGCTGGAAACTTCGGAGCGTTTAAGAATACGTAAATGTTCTTCATACGCTTGCTCTTGTTCAACAGCGATTTTGATACTTTTCTCTTCCAGCTCCTGCTGCTCACACAGTGCATCAATGCTTTGAATCGAATGGTGGGGATAATTTTTTTGATAAAAAGCGATCACCTCAGAACGGATACGGGGATGGTTCAGCGGATCGAGAGGGGCGGAAATCAACTCTTCAAAGCTCTTTTTATCACTATGTTCTATGGCAGAATTGAGCGATTTGCGATAGATCAAATCGATCGATTCTTTCACTTGAGACAGTTCGCGTAAATCTTTCAAATAGTTGCCTAAACGTTCATCATCGGCTTTATTCACACCGGAGAGCTCTTTGCCGACACTCAAGGTTGTCTCGAGTTTAGTCAAAAAACTGCGCAAAATCTGCTTGTTGGGCTCCATCACCGGTTTTTGACTCAGTTTTTCGATAGACGCTGTACTTTTTTGAAGCGGCTCAGAGAGGGTATTAAAAACAATAGGGGTGGAGGCGGCAAATACGATCCCATACCATACGACAAGGAAAATCCCTATACGACCCACCGCTTACCTCTTTTTATTTTAATTCTAACATTATTCCTCTAACGTTATAATATCGTCAATTTTAACAGTGGGGTAAACAATGTCCGTAAAAATCTTAGATGTAATGAAACCGGGAGTCCTCTTCGGTGATGATGTGCAAAAACTCTTTGAAATTGCAAAACAAGAGGGGTTTGCACTCCCAGCGGTCAATGTGGTCAATACCGACTCGATCAACGGTGTCCTCGAAGCGGCTAAACTGGTCAACTCTCCCGTTATCATCCAATTTTCCAACGGCGGTGCCAGCTATTTCGCGGGAAAAGGGCTCAGCAACACCGATGAAAAAGCGGCTATCGCCGGTGCGATCAGCGGAGCGATGCACGTTCATATGATGGCGGAAGCGTACGGCATCCCTGTTATTCTTCATACCGACCACGCGGCACGCAAACTCCTCCCGTGGATCGATGCGTTGCTCGATGCGGGTGAAAAACACTATGCACAATACGGCAAACCGCTTTTCAGCTCTCACATGCTTGACCTCTCCGAAGAGTCTCTCGAAGAAAACGTTGAAACGTGCGTAGCATACATGAAGCGCATGGATAAAATCGGGATGACATTGGAGATCGAACTCGGTGTTACCGGTGGTGAAGAAGACGGCGTCGATAACTCCAACATCGATAATGCCCTCCTCTACACTCAACCTGAAGATGTCGCGTATGCGTATGAAAAACTCAGCGCGGTGAGCAACCGATTCACCATCGCCGCATCGTTTGGAAACGTCCACGGTGTTTATAAACCCGGAAATGTCGTCCTCACTCCGATCATCCTAAACAACTCCCAAAAATATATCCAAGAAAAATTTGCCACTGCTTCAGACAAGCCCGTTAACTTCGTATTCCACGGCGGTTCGGGCTCTACCCACGCCGAAATCCGCGAGGCGATTAGCTACGGCGTCATCAAAATGAATATCGATACCGATACCCAATGGGCAACATGGGAAGGGGTCAAAGATTATTATGAAAAATACAAAGATTACCTCCAAGGGCAAATCGGAAATCCTGAGGGTGAAGAAAAACCGAACAAAAAATACTACGACCCGCGCAAATGGCTCCGTTACGGACAAGTCGCCCTGGTCAACCGTGTCAAAGTAGCGTTTGAAGATTTGAACGCGATCGGTAGAAATTAATCTTAACTCAATATTTTAAAGTCAAAAATGGTGAGAAAATCCCGCAAGTGCGGGATATTTTTGAGGATAGAAAGAGTTATTTTGCGTAGACGATTTTTGCTTTAGCGCGGAGATCTGCCATTTTTTTCTCCATCGCCGCTTTGAATTTGTCCATTTTTAAACGTTGCTCAATAAAATTTTTCACTTCATCAAACCCGAGTTTTTTTGCCGGTTTTTTATCTTCGATATAGATAACATGGTACCCGAATTGGCTTTGAACCGGAGTCGACGAAATGGTCCCCTCTTTCATAGCAAATGCCGCATCATTAAACGACGGTACCATTTGCCCGCGAGGGAAATAACCGAGATCCCCTCCTTTTGCAGCACTCGGTCCAGTCGATTTTGATTTTGCCTGTGCGATGAATTCATTTCTGAGTTTATCACCGCTTAGCCCCTTCATGCTTTTGATGATCGCTTGCGCTTCAGATTCCGATTTGACCAAAATATGACGTGCGCGGATTTTTTCTTTATCGACGAACTCTTCTGGGTTAGCATCATAGTATGCTTTAACCTCTTTTGGATCGACTTTAATCGCTTCAAATTGTTGCTGTTCCCATACTTTTGCCGCCAATTGGACTTTTAAACGGCTCACAAGAGCTTCTAGCTCTTGTTTATACTCTTTTGTATCCAGTACACCGGTGCGTTGAGCATCATCATATACAAGCTCCTGCGCAATCATCCCTTCGATAATTCGCTGACGCAATTCATTTTGCTTCTCTGCGGGAAGCGTATCGAAACGCCCTTGCGTTCCTTCCATCAACACTTTATTCACTTCATCCGAGGTAATTTCATTACCATTAACCGTTGCCAAAACAGCTGCTGATGCACTTGTCGCACCCAACAATAATCCTAAAATCCAAGCGGCATAATATCGCTTCATTGCTATCCTTGTATTTCCTCTCACTCTAAGGGGAATTTTGATCTCGGCATTATAATACATTCGTCAGTATAGTATGCAAAAAACAATCAATATTAAACAAGATTTCCTTGTCGCTTTTGCTGTGCTATTTTAAGGTAACGCTCTATTGTCTGCAACAAGAAATGTTTGTCGATCGGTTTGGCCAAATGGGCATCAAGTCCGGCGGCGACAATACGCTCCCGATCTCCGATCAATGCATGTGCGGTGAGCGCGATTACCGGAATATATCCTCTGCCGTCACGCTTGTCAATCTCTTTGATCAAACGATTTGCCATCAAACCGTCCATTACAGGCATATCAATGTCCATCAATACCAAATCGAATTTCTCTTTCAGATACGCATCAACCGCTTTTTGTCCGTTATCAACGGCAATAACTCGATAATGCTCTTGAAGTAAGATTGTTTCCAAAAGTTTGAGATTGATCAGATTGTCTTCGGCAACCAAGATTTTAATATTATCCGGTTTAGGGACACTTTGAACTTCGACGGAGTGAGCGATATACTCTTTTGGCATCGTATTCCAAATTACTGCCAATGTTTTGTGGAGCGAACTCGGTAGAATCGGCAATACTACAATAGAGGGCACCGACTCGATAATAGCATCCGCTTGATCTCCGTAATCTTGCTTCATAATCGGAATGATCTGCAAACTCGGATAGGTCGATTTCAGCGCATCGATCTGAACAGGGGACAAATGGGGAACATCCAAGAATAAAACATCGCTTTCAAGCAAAGCAGGAGTGACCAAATCATGAATTGCTTTTGCTTCCACATGGAAAAGTTCCAAATATTTATACAGCAATGCACCTTGCGAGGTCAGATGATGTTCCGAGGTATAAATAGCGGCCCGAGTCCCCTCGATAAAGTCAAAAATTCCCTCTTCATTGATTTGATGAACAATCCGGAACGAAAATCGGGACCCTTTGCCACTCTCGGATGCGAGCATAAGATGCGAGTCCATCATATCGACATATTTATGGCTCAAGCTCAATCCGATACCTAAGCCGTCTCTTCCTTTACGCTGATTTTCCCATGCCGATGCAAACGGCCGCAGAAGAGTTTTGACCCGTTCATGTTCGATACCGATTCCCGTATCGCTTACCGCATATTCAATCTCGACAAAGTTACCTTCTTCTTTGACGATTAAAATTTCGACAAGAACGCTCCCGTCTTCTTCGGTAAATTTGATGCCGTTTTGGATCAAATTACGCAAAATTGCTAGAATTTTGTCCTGATCCCCGATAATGGTTTTCGGCAAATGCGGATCGATCAAGAACATAAGCCGAATGCCTTTAGAAAGGGCAAGATCACAAAATTGCATCGAGAAATTTTCATACACTTCCAGAGGGTTGAAAAGCCCCAAATTGGTATGGACGCTTCCGCTTTCGACCTGCATCAATTCCAAGAGGTTCTCGATGTTACGCATCATGGATTGAGCACTTCGACTCGTCATTTGGACGTATTCTTGTTGCCATGAACTCAGAGGAGAGTTTTTCAACAGATCGGTAAATCCGATAATCGCATTCATAGGGGTGCGGAATTCATGCGAAATATTGGTCAAAAATTTATTTTTGAAATGTTCAAAATAACGCTCAGCAGCACGTGCCCGCTCAATGATCGAGGTGTCTCGAAACACCACTCCGACAATAGGATTAGTATCTACTAAAAGAACTTCGGACTTTACGGCGACATCATACTCCATCCCGTCTGAACGAATTTTCCCCCGATACTCTCCCGATTTTGAGAGCAAATAAGGCATATTGACCCCCTGCGGGTCAAACCAACTCTCCAAATCTTGAACCTCATCCAGCGAAGAGAGATGCAAAAGCTCCAGCAACGCTTCATTACATCCGACGATTACACCGGACAATTCAGCATAAATCATCGGATCCGAGTGTAGATTGGCACACGAGGTCATCAAATCAATATGAGGCTCATGTTGTTCCAAAAATGTTTTAGAATAAATCATTTCATCTCCTTATACCTGCACATGTAAATATTTTTGAAGCACATATTCAAGCTTTTCGCGGGTCAAAGGTTTTGAAAGATAATCGTCCAATCCTCGACCTAAAATATATTCTCGATCCCCCTCCATGGCCAAAGCCGTCAATGCGATAATCGGCATTCGTTTCAACGAACGCTCCTCCGATTTGATCTCTTGGGTTGCCAAAATACCGTCTTTGATCGGCATATCGATATCCATAAAGACAATATCAAAAGTTTTTTCCCGACATACTTCAACCGCTTCATCACCGTCAGAAACCGCCACGACAGAAATACCATACTCTTTTAGCAATAGTTTGATCAAACGCTGATTGATAAGATTGTCTTCAACCACCAATGCATTGACCCCGCGTTGAATCTGAGGAGCAGCGACGGAAGCTGTTTGCGGGAGGTTAAATAGCACTCTCAAATGCTCTAATAAAGATGTCGGCAATAAAGGTTTTGATAACGATAAATCGACCACATGCAGCATTTTTGCCTGCAACCGCTCTTCATGTTCCAACAGCAAAACTGTTTTGCATTCTCGTTTTAATCTTGCAAGATTCATTGTCCATTCGCTTTTTTCCTGTGATCCGATTAAATAAACCGCCTCGGTGTCGTTAAAAATAGTATCTTCAATCGCTTGTATTTTTGTAACGCTCACACCGAAACTGCGCAGATAATTCGTCAAATGGTTTGCGTCATCGAGTTTTTTCTCATCGATCAAAACTACTTTGACATGATGGGCGTTAATCATCGGCATCGCTTGATCGGATGAGCCCTCAAGCGTCAGTGCAAAACTGAATGTCGAACCTTTTCCCTCGTCACTGGTAATTTTTAGCTCACCGCCCATCAGCAAAATCAATCCGTGTGAAAGACTAAGCCCGACTCCTAGACGGTTGTCAGCATGATCTCCTGACACAAACGGTCGAGTTACATTATTGAGTTCAGATTTACTAATCCCTTTTCCGGTATCTTTAACGCTGAATCCTATGTTGCAGGTTCCGGTCGTATTGCGTTTCAATAATTTGATCTCAACGGTAATACGCCCGCCCGATGGGGTAAACTTCAACGCATTATTGTACAGATTGTTCATAACCTGCTTGATTTTTCGAACATCTCCACTCACGTATGTGGGGAGTTTCGGATCAATAAAAAATTGCGCAACAACTCCTTTATCAAAGGCACTTACAACGGCACTGCGAGCCAGCTCTTCCATCTCTGAGACGATATTAAACTCACTGTTACTGACGTTTAAGCGACCATTTTGCATTTGAGCCAAATCAAGCAAATTCTCGATATTCGACATCAAATTGCGTGCCGAGCCTTGTACGGAACAAATATATTCCAATTGCGTTTCATTCAGTGAGGTTTTTGAAAGAAGATCGATAAATCCCAAGATCCCATTCATCGGTGTGCGAAATTCATGCCCTATATTGGCCAAAAATTTACTTTTAAGCTGTTCGACTTTGACCACTTCAGCTTTTAGATCAACCAATTTACTTTGATCTTCCAACCGAAGCAGATAGAGATCTTTGCCCCCCTCTTGCAAAAGAGTTGCCGTCGCAACCATCGTACGCATTTTCCCTAAAGGATCCATTATACTTACTCCATACCCGTTTGGGCAATGGGTTCGGATATAGTCTAACCAGCTTTTGTCGAATTCGGTAAATACCTCTTCGTCCTCATGATCAAAAAGTTCACGGATGCTCTCATGTTTGTTGCGGAGTTGTTCAATATTTTGAAGAGGTACCAGATCAAAAAAAGCTTTATTCGCCCCTATCCATCCGTTTTTTTTAGTAAAAAAAAGGATCGGATTTGTATCCGTATCCAATACTTTGTAAAAGAGTTCTTTATTTATAATTTGATCGTTTTCATCTGAAAAACGGTGCTTATCGCTTCCGAAAAAGTTACTGATAAAGCCAAAGAATCCCAATTTTTCCCCTTAAAATAACGATTTTGGACAAAAACCACTTATTATATCACAAAAAATATCTGATCTCTTTTTAAATGTTACAATACGCCAAAAAAAACGGAATTACAGATGATAAAAAAAGCAACCAAAAAAGAGATTGAATCGATTAAAAATGCTTTTTTAGTACGCTACAACAACGCAGTTACGGAACTTTCCTATTCAAACGCCTATGAGCTTGTCGTCGCGGTTGCCCTCTCAGCCCAATGCACCGACAAACGGGTCAATCTGATCACACCCGCATTGTTTGAAGCCTATCCGTCCCCTCAAGCACTGGCAAATGCCGATATAGAACACGTAAAATCTCTCATTCAAAGCTGTTCATTTTTCAATAACAAAGCAATCAATCTCATCGCTATGGCAAAACGGGTTGTCGAGGTCTATGGAGGAGATATCCCCCTCGATGAAAAGGAGTTGGTTACATTGGCGGGAGTGGGACAAAAAACGGCTCATGTCGTTTTAATCGAATACACACAGGCAAATCTGATGGCGGTTGACACCCATGTATTTCGTGTCAGTCATCGGCTGGGTTTGAGTGACGACCTCAGTGCAATCGCCACAGAAGAGACATTGGTCAAAAAATTTAAATCCGATCTGCATCAGCTCCATCAGGGGATGGTACTGTTCGGCCGCTACATCTGTACCGCTAAAAATCCAAAATGCGATACGGAGTGTTTTTTAACCCAATTTTGTAAAAGTAAGGATGGGTTTAAACCCAGATAAGATACAATAGGTCTCATGAAAAGATACATTCTATTACTTTTATTGCCGTTACTGTTTGCTGGATGTGTGAATAACCGAGGAATCAGTCTCAAATATTATAACGACTGTGAAGAGTATTATGACGTTCAGGGATATTATCACAAACAGTGTGATAAAAATATTCTCGATTATTCAGATGTAACCAACGCTTTAGAATCGAATGTAAATCCCAAATACGGAAGTGTTCGGTAACTGGGATTTATTTGATAGCAATAAACGTAGCGAAATTCGCCCATCGGAAAAGTACTTCGCAGCTCTTGAATCCGCTATTTTTTACCATTTGTATATTTTCATTCATCGTATAGGGGATCAAAACGTTTTCAAGCGCTTCACGTTTTTGAACGATCTCATATTCGCTGTATCCCTGCACTTTTTTGAAATCATAATAGCAATCAATCAGCTCTTTGTTCAGTTTCGGATCTTCGCTCACCACTTTTTCACTAAAGATAAAAATACCCCCGTCATTCAACGTATCGCTAATCGTCCGAACCAAGGTATCCCGAACCATCGGCCGAATGAACTGCAGCGTATAGGTACTAATAATCACTTGGGCTTTTTCATACGCGAATGTGAGAATGTCTCCTTCATACAATTCGATCTTTGAACCGTATGCTTCCACTTTTTTTCGGGCATGTTCAATCATGGCAGCAGAGTTGTCAATACCTATCAGACGAATATTTTCTCCATCCCCCATCGCACGTTCAATTTCAAGGAGTAACGAAGCAGTAGAGCATCCCAGATCATACACGATCCCTCCCTCATCAAGCGCGTTCAAGGCGAATCGGCGTGTCAATGATTGTGACTCTTTGTAAAAAGGGACGGAACGAACCAGCATGTCATCAAAAACGGCAGCAACATCCGCATCAAATTCAAATTGTTTGGAGATCGGTTTTGTAAAAAGAGTATCGGTTTTCATAAAAGGAATTGTAGCGTAAAGTAGAGAAGGTTTTGAGGGGCACCTATTTAGTGACGAAACAAAACGGGCGATGCCCCTCACCTGCTTGAGAAGCAATTTTTAGTCCAACCCCTCTAAAAAAGGGTTGCAACGGTATTTCGTTCGTTTCTCTTACCTTTTGAAGCGAGAGATTTGGTTTCACCGAAAAAGGTAATTTCATTTTCACGTAAAATACGGATGATATTCGTCGTCCCCGGCGTACCGATAGGATACCCCGCCGTGAAAATATAGGTATTATTTTTATCGATAATGTTTCGCTTTAATCCGCTTTGGATAATCTCCATCAGCATATCTTCGATGCGCCCTTTTTTGATGTGATAAGCCGGTACCACACCCCAAGCCAGTGTCAGCAATCGGGCTACTCTCTCTTCATGGGTTGCGGCATATATGGTCATTTTCGGACGGTATCGGGAGAGTTTTTTCGCCGATTGGCCTGAAGCCGTCATGGCAATAATCCCCTCCGCATTGAGGGAGTCTCCCAACCGCACTGCCGATTCATTGACCATATCCATCGCATCATCATAACCGAAATTAAATTTCTCATAGGGATAGATCTCTTCGATTGATCGGATCGTGTTCACCATTGTCTCGACAACCAATACCGGATTATGCCCTATTGCACTCTCTTCTGAGAGCATTACCGCATCCGTTCCATCCAGTACGGCATTCGCGACATCGCTGATTTCTGCCCGCGTCGCCGACTCTTTTTCTGTCATGGACAAGAGCATTTGGGTCGCGGTAATAACAGGTTTAGAATGGGAATTTGCCTTGTCAATCAACATTTTTTGAATCGTCGGAACTCGGTAATACGGAACTTCGATCCCCAAATCCCCGCGCGCGACCATTAACCCGTCCGAATGACGTAAAATTTCATCGATGTTCTCTACCGCATCAAACTTCTCGATTTTGGCGATGAGTTGAACATCTCCGCCGTATGAACGGACAACGTCACGGGCGTTGATCATATCCTGTGCGTTCTGAACAAACGAAATGGCCATAAAATCAATCCCGTTTTCAACGCCCCATTTCATGTCCGCCTTGTCTTTTTCGGTCAAAATTTCAATCCCTAAACGGGTATTCGGAAAATTGATCCCTTTATTGGAAGAGAGTTTTCCTTTGTTCTCAACGACCGAACGTACGTATTGCGTAGTAATCTCAACGATACGTGCCCGAATCAATCCGTCATACAAATAAATCGAATCTTCCGGTTTCAACATGCGTAAAATATCGTTTTGATTGACGGAAAGGCGATAATGATTGTCTCCGACTTTTTCACCGACACAACTCTCAAACTGAAAATCGAGTACATCTCCGCTTTCAAGATTAAACTCTTCTTTGAGTTTACCGACACGGATTTTTGGGCCGCTAATATCTTGCATAACTCCTACGATCAATCCGGTTTGACGCATGGCCGAACGGATATTTGCTAACACTTCCGAATGATATTCATGTGTACCGTGAGAAAAATTGAGACGAAAGACATTGACTCCGGCTTGGATCAAAGCCGCAAGGGTTGCAACATTATCCGATGCAGGACCGACGGTTGCTAAAATTTTAGTCCGTTTTTGCACAGTGCCCACCTTACTCAACTAATTGTTTTGGAAATAGTAACACACATTCATCGCAATACGGATACCAATCTGCCCAACTTTTAGTCCTTATCAGCTTTTTTAGACTACAATAGACGATTCATTGAAAAAGGCTATCCAAAATGGGCAAAAGAGCGATACAAACCGATATTGTTCTAATCGATATTATCGATTTTTCCCGATTAGGGATGGATATGCAATTGGAGATTATCTCCTATCTCTCTCTCACTTACAAAAAAATGATTCAAAAAATGCTCAAAGCATCAGGTATTTCGATGGAGCACATGCTTCAAGGAATAATCCCTACGGGTGATGGATTTTATTGCATTCTTCACCCATCTTTACGTGGTTTTGGTCCTATTCTTGGGCTCTCTTTTCTCCATTTTTCCGATTTCATTGCCAAAGAGTACTCCTATTTTAAAGGGATTCGAGTAGGAGTCCATACCGGAAAAGTTCACCGCTTTGACGATATTTTAGGGCATGAAAATTTTATCGGTGACGGGTTAAACGAATGTGCCCGCTACATAGAAAATAAAAATCTTGCAAACAGCAATACGGTCATCATCTCCGATAAAGCATTCTTGTCACTCGAACTCTTTTTAAAAAGCCATACCGACTACCAAGAACTCCTCGCGCAATGTGAATTCCGACACAGTTCTATCCATACATTTGAAGACAAGCATCACATTACCCACCATGGATATCTCATTTGGATGCGCAAAGGGGGAATCATCCCTCCTCCTCGCCCCACATGGCTTGCCTCCTCTAAAAAATCCTAATCACAGAAAAGCTTTTTTTCGATAAGATAACATCTACACACTATCCTTGAGGAGGATGTATGCGCTTTACGGTTGATGAATACGCTAAAACTTTTAAAATGTCCAAAGAGATGATTCAAAATAAACTTCGGACAAAACGTCTAAACTATATTATCGAGGGGGGAGTAACCTACATCATTGTTCCTCGCAGCTCATTAGATGAAGACAAACGCCGCGAACTAACCCAAACGGCCAAATCCGCTGCTGCTCCGGCACCTCAAAAAACAACCGTCGGCATGATTATCGCTTTGTACCAAAAAGAGAACCAACAACTTAAACTGAAAATCAAAGAGCTCGAAGCAAAAATCGACCGTTTGGTCAATGACAAAGAACAGATGTTGATTGCCGAGCGCGAGCGAATCGAAGAGATCTATACCGCCAAAGATGAACAGCTCAAAAACTTCTTTGAAGTGATCAATACCAAACTTCTCCTCTCCCAAGAGAATAAAGTACACGATGTGGATATCTCCGCAACCCCCATAACCGCTGCACCGCAAACCACCGGCAGTGGGATTATTGAGCTCAAACGGTATCTCAAGTTTATCGGTATGAGTTCGGATGAACGTAAAGCGGTCAGACGACGCTTTGAACTCGCATACGGCAGTGACGTCCGTGTTATCCAAAAAGAGGGAGAGTTTTACGTCGACCTCTCACGCTACGACTATACCGATTTTCTCTCTTAATCCATAAGGGCGCCTAGCCCTCTTTTTTTCCTTTTCCTCACCCTTTTAATCCATTCTTTCTCTAGATCTACATCCTCTATATTTCGCATCACATCCAATTCATTTTGCATCCTAACGTAATTTATTAGACAAATTTTTATACAGTTTATCGTATATTTCAAACATTTTAATTAGTTTTTTAATTGGAATACTTCTT
>NZ_JAEMQA010000043.1 GCF_022759005.1 Sulfuricurvum sp.
TCGATGGTGACGGAGACCATGATGGGGAGTTTGGTTCCGCGTTCAGTGTTGGCTGCTTCGCAGGCATGGAGCGCGGCTTTGATTTGGAGCGGGTCTTGGCACGTTTCCAAAAGGAAAATATCGCATCCACCGTCGATGAGACCTAAGCAACACTCCAAATATCCCGCATACATTTCGTCATAATGGATATGTCCGAGAGAGGGGAGTTTCGTCCCCGGTCCGATGGAACCCAAAACGTATCGAGGATGCTCTGCGGTTGTGAATTTATCGCACTCAGTTTTACAGACAGCGGCACCCGCGCGGGAGAGTTCATAGGCGCGATGTCCGATCCCGTATTCATCGAGTACCCAGCTAAACGAGCCGAAGGTATTGGTGGTAATGAGATCGGCACCCGCCGTGAGGTAGGCGTGAAAGATATCACTCATCACCTCAGGACACGTGACGTTGAGGAGCTCATTACACCCCTCCAACCCTTCCCATGCTTCGGTCGGGATGCGCTCAGCACGCTCTTGAAGTTGTGTACCCATAGCTCCGTCGATAATGAGTGGACGGCGGGAGAGTGTCTCAAGAAGTGCTTGTTTGACCGACATAATAAACCTTGTTCATCGTAATTATAAGTGCGATTTTATCCAAAAGGAGCATAAGCGCTTATAAGTAGCAAAATATAATTCTTTGGATACACTATTAAACATGAAAAAACTTTTTTTATTTTTACTCATTTGGACAGTGTCTTTATCGGCTTCAGAGAGGGTGACGTTGCAGTTACCATGGATGCATCAGTTCCAATTTGCGGGATACTATGTTGCCAAAGAGAAAGGTTACTACTCTCAAGAGGGGTTGGACGTCACTATTTTAGATGCGGATAAAAAAGAGGCATCCTATAAAAGTGTGATGGAAAAAAAAGCCCAATACGGGGTCGGTCACTCCTCACTGATCGTCAATTACATAAACGGTGCTCCGATCGTTTTGATGGCGGCTATCTATCAATCCTCTCCGATGGTACTGTTAACGCGCAAAGATGCCAATATCAATGGTGCAAAAGATCTAAAAAACAAACGTGTTATGCTTACTGATGACATGCTTCAATGGGCAGAAATTCAAGCGATGCTTCGCAGTGTCGGCTTAAGTACGAAAGATTTGAAAGTGCAGTCACATTCGTACGACACCGCTTCACTCGCTCGAAATGAAACGGATGCTATGGTTGCATATGTTTCGAATGAGCCGTTTGCTTTAAAAAATATGGGTATTGAGCCGCATACTATCAATCCAAAAGAGTACGGGTTTGATTATTACAGTGATTTTCTTTTTACGACTCAAGAAGAGATTATGGCCCATCCCGAACGGGTTGAAGCATTTTATAACGCATCGATACGAGGATGGTTTTGGGCATTTGATCATATCGAAGAGACGGCAGCACTGATTTATCAACATTATAACCCTCAGCATAAATCACTCGAAGCTCTTATCTATGAGGGAAAAGTGCTCAAAGAACTGGCTTTGCAGCCCAATAAACCTTTTGGATCGATAGATGTGAACCGTCTTGAGTTGATAGCGCAAGGGTATCGACTCATGGGCATTGTCAAATCTGTCCCTTCGTTTGAACCTCTGATCTACAAACATAACCGATTACAACTCAGCGATGAGGAAAAGGGGTGGCTTGCAGCCCATCCGGTAGTTCGTGTCGGAATTGATCATAACTGGGCACCGATTGAATCGGTAGATGAGCAAGGTAGACATACCGGGATCAGCGCATCGTATCTGCATCTGCTTGAAAAACGGCTCGGTATCCGTTTTGAAGTGGATTACAGCCGAAAGCTTTGGAGTGATTCACTGCGGGCATTGAAGACGAAAGATCTTGATATGCTTTCTGCTGCGGCTATCACAGAGCAGCGGCGCGATCAGATGGTATTTAGCCGCCCTTATGCGAAACAATCGATGGTTATCGTCACCAATTCACGGGTCGGATACGTCAATGACATAAGCGATTTGCGCGGAAAAAAAATCGCGATTGTTCGATCGTATGCGAGCGAAGAGTTTTTACGAACAAACTATCCGAATATCATCCCTGTTTTGACCGATACGTCACTTGAAGCACTCCAAAAAGTTGCTTCGGGTGAAGTGTATGGATGTATAGAGGGTCTTGGTGTTGTCAGTTACTTGATTGAGCGATACAATTTAAAAAATGTCAAAGTGGTGGGAGAGACACCGTTTCGCTACGATATTGCTTTTGCCTTTCGTAAAGATTGGGAGATTATGGGATCAATTACCGATAAAGTACTCGCATCGATCACCCCTGCAGAGTACGAAGAGATCTATGGGCGGTGGCTTGGGTATCAAAACGAAAAACCGCTTGATTACCGCTTGATATGGGGTGGAGCAGGATTTTTGGTTTTTTTATTCGGACTAATCGCCTATAAAAATCGCCGGCTCGATGTCTTGGTGCGTCAGCGAACTGCTGAATTGGAGACACTCAATCAACGGCTTCAAGAGGAGATCGAAAAAGCGGTTGAAAACAATCGTAAGCAAGAGAAGTTGTTGATGCAGCAAGCTAAAATGGCGGAGATCGGTTCAATGCTTGAATCGATTGCTCATCAATGGCGACAACCGCTCAATATTTTGGGACTATCGATGACACGCTTGAGTTTAAGTTCTGCGATAGACAGAAAAAGCGAATTGGGCAGGGCGATTGAAATCGCCGAAGCGCAAATCGAGTATATGTCCCAAACGATTGATGATTTTCGTAATTTTTTCAAACAGGATCGGAGTCAGATTCTCGTCAATATCGATGCATTGGTTAGTGAAGTCGAGGCGCTTTTGGGACCTTTGCTCTCGCGTAAAAAAATTATCGTCAAGCGTAATATTGACCCCAGTATTGAGGTGTTGGTCTACCCTAATGAGCTTAAACAGGTTCTAATCAATCTGGTCAATAATGCCCGTGAAGCGATCGAACAGCATCGAGGAGTTGAGAGGTGGATTGAGATTCGCTGCGGTACGGATGAACGTTATTGTACGATTGGTATCGAAGATACGGGCGGTGGAATTGACCCATCGATAGTTGATAAAATTTTCGATCCCTATTTTACGACCAAATTTGAGTCTCAAGGGACAGGAATCGGGTTGTATATGGCCAAAACGATTATTGAAAAGCACTTTTTAGGGAAATTGAGCGTCTATAATACTCTCAAAGGGGCGTGTTTTGAAATTCGGCTGAATAGGGAGCAAAAAAAAGGTGATGAAGCAGAAGGGTGAACGCGAGACGGCTCACTGTGAGCACTATCTTAAGATATTAATCAACCATCCAGCTGGCGCGTTTGGATCGACGAAGTTTTTTAACCAACATTTTTTCAAGCGGTGTCATTTTTTCCATTTTGGTCTCCTTTGTTTGGTTTATAAACGGTAGTGTAACGGCGAATCGTTACGGAATGGTAACTTAAAGAAGCAGGGCAATCGTTAGGCTTCAAGACTCTAACAGTGGAAGGGGGAGATAATCGCTTTCAAAAAGGGATGGTTACGATGGAAAAAGCATTGTTGGGCGGCGGATGTTTTTGGTGTATTGAAGCAATCTATTGCCGTGTAATCGGAGTAGAGAGTGTTATCAGCGGCTATGCGGGAGGTGCACGTAAAAATCCCAGTTACGAGCAGGTGTGCAGCGGTGCTACAGGGCACGCGGAGGTGGTGGAGATTACCTATGATCCCGCAATCATCTCGTATGAAGAGATTTTACAGATTTTTTGGGAGATTCATAATCCGACAACATTGAATGCCCAAGGAGCCGATCGGGGAACACAATACCGTTCTGTTATCTATTATAGGGATGAGGTTCAAAAAGAAAAAGCACAGCACTCTATTGCCGAAGCACAAAAGCAATGGAACGATCCGATCGTTACCGAACTCTCGCCCGCTCCCGAGTTTTTTCCTGCCGAAGCGTATCATCAAAATTATTATTCTGAACATCCAACCCAAGGATACTGTTATGCGGTGATTGCACCGAAGATTGAAAAGTTTATGAAAAAATTTGGAGATAAAGTAAAAAGAGGTTAGAAGTGGCTCTCCCAGATACCTGCGGCACAAAACATGAACGGGTGTGCTGCTGTATTCCTACCCTGACACGTTGTCCGTCCACACCCTTGCACAGGTCTAGAAGAGTTGGTCGAATTATAGCCGTTTAAACCTATAAATGCAAGATGTCATCTATAGTTACACATCCAAATGAGCAAAGCCCATTTGGATGGCAGGGACAGGTTTGTCCCTTACAACCCCCTAAAGCTTTCCGCAATATTGCGGAAGATTATCAACCGCATTTTGATACAATTTAAAAATGATATACATTATTGCTGCACTCGATGCCGAAGCGAGAGCTTTGGTCGATTATTATCAGCTCAAACGCGATAGTGCGCTCCCCTATACCCTCTACACCAATGAGCGGATAATACTGCTGGTGAGCGGTATGGGCAAGAGCAATGCGCTGATGGCGGTGAGTGCCTTGCTGGGGTGGAAGATTCCAAAAAATACGGATATTTTGATCAATATCGGGATTTGCGGTGCACCTGCTGCGTATGAGATAGGAGAAGCGCTGCTGATCCATCAAATACAGGATGAAACTCGGCGGTACTACCCCGATATTCTCTATACCCATTCGCTACGCGAAAGTCCCCTCACTTGTGTCGATGAAGCACAATCTGCATTGCATGATGCCCCCGTCGATATGGAGAGTAGTGCGATTTTTCAGGCTGCATCACGATTTTTCAAACTGCACCAAATGGCATTTGTCAAAATCGTCTCAGATCACTTCGCCCCTGAAACGGTGAGCAAAGAGGGGGTAGTTGAACTCATCCGATCGAATCTGGATGCGTTGGATGAGGTATGCAGTGCTTTGGAGCACGTGCAGAGTCCCGATACGTTATATACGGAGGATGAATACAAAGAGGTTGAGAGGCTGAAATCGTATTTTACAAAGGCACAAGGTTCTGCACTCGACGATGCCTTGAACTATTTTCGGCTCAAACATCCGACAATGCCGTTGCCGGCTTATCCGGATATTCCCGATTCCAAACGTGAAAGGAAGCGAGCGCTTGAAGAACTCATCGCACACCTCACCGCCTAAGCTCTTTTCGCACCTTTATATCGAACGGAGTGTTTTGGATCATCCGCAGACGCAGATGATCCGTGCCAAATTCGGTGAATCGCAGGTGATCGTGATCGATCACTACAAAGAGGTGTTTAATCGCCCCTCTCAAAGCTTTGCGGCACAAAGCCGATCCAAAAAACTGATCCTTGCCCGAAAAGAGGGGAAATTTTTGCATGAGGGGTCACAGTACAGCGACGGGTTTGATCATAAACAGTTTTTTTACGCTTCGAGTGTGATGGGGTGTTTGTACGATTGCGATTATTGCTATTTGCAGGGGCTGTACCCCTCCGCTAACACGGTGTTATTTGTCAATCTCGAAGAAGCGTTCGTGCAGCTCCTCCCTTATTTAGGGGAAGATACACTGGTGGCGACCTCATACGATACCGATACGCTGGCCATCGAATCGCTAACACACCAAACACGCGAGTGGCTTGCGTTTGCCGAAGATCATAAACACCTTCATCTCGAAATCCGTACCAAAAGTGCCAATATCAAATCACTCAAATCGATTGCCCCCAATCCGAGAGTAACCTTGGCATGGACCCTTTCACCGCAGGAGATCATTGATGTTTACGAACACGCTACCCCGAGTTTCGAAAAGCGGCTGAGTGCGGTGGAAGAAGCGATCGCATTAGGGTGGAAAGTACGTCTTTGTGTCGATCCGGTGATTTATACCGAACACTTTGACAGCCTTTATCCGAAGCTTATTGATCAGATATTTGAGACGATTGATCCCAATGCGATCGAGCATCTCACGCTGGGAAGTTTTCGAATGTCTCAGAACCATTTGCGTGCTTTGAAGAAATTGCGTCGAAGTGATGTTGCTTTCTATCCTTATGCGGTACGCGATGAGATGGTAACTTACCCAGAGCGCATCGAAAACACTATTTTAGAGACGCTTTTGTCAAAGGCTTTAGTGTATCTACCACAAGAGAGGATTCGAACATGGCAACGGCAGTTGTAAGCGGGAGTAGCAGCGGAATCGGAGAAGCAATCGCCCAAGTATTGTTGCAAAACGGATACAGGGTGGTCGGTCTGAGTCGGCGCAGAGGGGAGATAACTCACCCTTCGTTTGAACATTTGGCGTGCGATTTGAGCGATTTTGGCTCAATCGACAGTCTGCAAAAACAGTTTTCTGAGATCGATGATCTCGAAATTCTCGTGAACGCTGCGGGATTTGGGCGATTCGAGCCCCATGAGGAATTGAGTACGAAAATAATTACCGATATGATTGCACTCAATCTGAGCGCTCCGATTTTACTAGCAAACGCGTTACTTCGCCCGCTCAAAAAGTCCAAAGGGATGATCATAAACATCACCTCAATCGAAGCGACCCGACACTCCAAATTTTCCGCCCTTTACAGCGCAACCAAAGCGGGGCTAAGAGCGTTTGGGTTGACCCTGTTTGAAGAGACGCGTAACAGTGGGGTTAAAGTGGTCACGATCAACCCCGATATGACCGAAACGCCGTTTTTTGAGGAGTTTCGATTTGGTGTTGGGCAAGAAAATGATACCAAACTGCTCACCTCAGACATCGCCCAAGTGGTTCAAAATTTATTGGATATGCGCGATGGGATTTGTGTGACCGAACTGACGATCCGTTCCCAGCGATTTGGAATAACGAAAAAATAGGTGCAGGAACTCTTTTTGCTTAGGGGTACGCACTAAATAGTTGACCGTTTTGGTCGATATGGTTTGTAAGATAAAGCAAAAGGATCTGTCATGGCAATCAGTTCACTTGGTGCGGGGTCAGGAGTATTGACATCCGATGTAATTGATAAACTTAAAGCTGCCGATACTGCTGCTATGGTTACACCTATTGATAAAAAAATTAGTTTGCAACAGCAAAAAGGTACGGCCTTAAATCTCTTAAGTAGTCTATTAACAAATTTTAAAAGTAGTGCAAACGCCTTAGGTGATAGCTCGTTGTATCAACGGCGTAGTGTTTCAGGGAACACCAGCGCCGTAAGTGTTGCGGCAGATGCTGGGGTTGCTGTTCAATCTTTCTCTATATCAAATGTTCAAATGGCGCTTAACGATGTTAAAGAATCTGGAAGTTTTAGTTCGACGGGAAGCACTATCGCAAGTGGTTCGGGGACAATTAACTTGACAGTAGGTGGATTAACGTACAATATAGATTACACGGCATCTACAACATTAGACTCATTGAAAGAATCTATCAATAATATCAGTGGAGGGAGTATAAAAGCTTCTACTTTACAAGTTGGTACAAATGATTATCGTCTTGTGTTAACATCAAAACAGACTGGGTCGGCACAGGCGATAACGTTAAGTGACTCGACTGGAGGAGCATTGGATAGTAAATTGCTTGCATATGATGCCACAACGAATCCGGTTGGAATGGAGAGTATTCAAGCAGCACGAGATGCTTCATTCAAATATAATGGCATTACAATGACACGTAGCACTAATACTATCACCGACATTACTCCAGGTATGACATTGAACCTTTTGCAAAATCAAGATAGCAGTAGTACAGCTAATATTTCTATAGCTCAAGACACAGCAGCAATTAGTGATGAGCTCAATACATTTGTGCAGAGTTACAATTCTCTTACATCGCAAATTACTAGTATGACGACTTCTGATACGGCGGCAGGAACAGTAGGCATTTTTAACGGAGACAATTCGGTTAATTCAATAACGCGTGAAATAAATCAAATTATTACTTCTATAAGCAATAATGGATTTTCTTTGCCGCAGTTTGGGATTGATTTGAATGAATCAGGAGTAATGAGTTTTAATTCGAGTGTTTTTACGACGAAGTTTAATTCTGACCCAGCTGCAGCAGAGGCATTTTTGAGTGGGAGTAGGACCGTCGATGCTAATGGAAATGATATAGAAATTGAGGGTCTTTTTACAACATTAAATACAACGCTTGATGGATATACAAAATCTACTGGTATTATGAAGAGTATGATTACAGGATCGGATGATGCTTTAAAAATGCTCAATACGAATAAAACGAGAGCCCAAGATTTATTAACAGCACGTTATGATGCTATGACAGCACGCTTTGTTCAATACGATTCGATTATGACGCAACTGACAAATCAGTTTAGTTCATTGAAACAACAAATTACTATGGCGGTTAACGGTACAGCTAATTAAGTAATTGGTACTGATTTTGCTTAATTCTATCATCTACAGTTGATAGGACATGCAATGCTCAACGGAAAGAATATTCTTATTACCGGCGGAACCGGAAGTTTCGGCAAACAATACGTTAGAACGATCTTAAAACGCTACAAGCCGAACAAAGTTATCATTTATTCCCGTGACGAACTCAAACAATACGAAATGGCGCAGCGGTTTAACGATCCGTGTATGCGTTATTTTATCGGAGATGTCCGTGACCTTTCGCGACTTGAGAGTGCGATGAACGGGGTTGACTACGTAGTACACGCTGCAGCGCTCAAACATGTTCCTATCGCCGAGTACAATCCGATGGAGTGTATCAAAACCAATATCAACGGGGCGCAAAACGTCATCGATGCTGCGCTCCATTGCGGTGTTAGCCGTGTAATTGCCCTCTCTACCGATAAAGCCGCCAGTCCTATCAATCTTTACGGTGCTACCAAGCTCGCCAGTGATAAACTCTTCGTTGCGGCGAACAATATTCGAGGGGGAAAAGATATTCGCTTTGCCGTTGTTCGTTACGGGAATGTTTTGGGTTCAAGAGGTTCCGTTGTCCCATTTTTTCAGAAACTTATTTCTGAGGGGGCAACGGAGCTGCCGATTACCGATGAACGGATGACCCGCTTTTGGATCACTCTCCAAGAGGGGGTTGATTTTGTCTTGAAAAACTTCGAGCGTATGCACGGAGGAGAGATCTTTATCCCAAAAATTCCCTCGATGAAAGTGGTCGATGTCGCCACCGCTATCGCTCCGCATCTTCCTCATAAAAATGTCGGCATCCGTCCGGGTGAGAAGATGCATGAGGTGATGTGTCCACGAGATGATTCCCATTTGACATTGGAGTTTCACGACCATTACGTGATCAAACCGGCGATTCAGTTTACCGAAGCGACCGATTTCTCGAAAAACAATTGCGGTGAGATTGGCACACCAGTCGAATACGGTTTTAAATACAGTTCCGAAACAAATACCCAATGGCTCAGCCCTGAAGAGCTAATGGAAAAAATTTCCCTCACTCAGGATGAGGAAAAATAAAGATGATCCCTTACTCCACCCAGCTGATTGAAGAGGATGATATTGCCGCCGTTGTAGAGATCCTAAAAAGCTCTCATCTTACCCAGGGAGCCAAGGTCGAAGAATTTGAAGAAGCAATTGCCCGTTATGTCGGAGCACGATACTGTGTCACTTTTAATTCGGCAACATCCGCTTTATTAGGCGCATATGCTGTTGTAGAACTCAAAGAAAACGATGAAATCATTACCACTCCGATCAGTTTTGTCGCAACCTCCAATATGGCGATTGCGCTTGGGGCAAAACCCGTTTTTTGCGACATAAAAATGGACGGCAATATCGACGAATCGTTGATCGAATCGCTCATCACTCCCCAAACCCGCGCACTCGTCCCCGTTGATTTCGCCGGAAAACCGGTAGCGATGGAGGCGATCAACGCGATTGCCAAAGATCACAATCTTCTCGTCATCGAAGATGCATCTCATGCGTTGGGGAGTGGTATCGGCAATCAAAAAATCGGCTCACTTGCGGATATGACTGTTTTTAGTTTCCATGCGATCAAGCCGATCACGACGGGAGAGGGGGGTGCGGTCGTCACGAATGATGAAGCGTTTGCCCAAAAACTCAAACTCTTCCGCTCACACGGCATCATCAAAAAGCAGCTTTGGAATTCCGATATGGTGAGTTTGGGGCATAATTTCCGCCTCACCGAGTTTGCCGCCGCATTGGGACTTTCACAACTCCATAAGCTGGATCATTTTTTGTCAACGCGCAATAAAATCGCCCGTTATTACGATGAGCGTTTTGCAGGGCATAAGCTATTTACGACGATTACTATCGATTCGGGTGAACAGAGTGCACGACACCTCTATCCTCTGTTGTTGAGTCCCGCTCTGCATTGTGCCAAAGAGGATATTTTCGCCGAACTGCAATCCCGCGGACTCGGAGTGCAGGTTCACTATAAGCCGATTTATCAAAACAGTTTTTATAAAGAGCGTTTTGGCGAACAGCGATTGGCGAATACGGAACACTTTTACAAAAGTGAGCTCTCCATCCCCTGCCATCAAAAGATGAGTATGGAGAATGCACGGATTGTCGCCGATACCGTTCTTGACGTGATGGAAAAATACGCCTATCGGGGTTGCAGTTTTTAAAGGAGCATTCATGCGCATCGCCATTATCCCCGCCCGAGGCGGAAGCAAACGGATCCCTCGAAAAAATATTAAAACGTTTGCCGGACTTCCGATCATTGCTCACAGCATTAAAGCGGCACAAGAGTGCGGATTATTTGATAAAATCGTTGTAAGTACGGATGATGATGATATTGCGCAAATTGCTGTCAGTTTTGGTGCTGAGGTTCCGTTTATTCGACCTCGTGAACTTAGTGATGATCACACCGCTACCATCCCCGTCATTGCGCATGCCATCCGAGCACTGCAAGAAAGCGGTGAACTCATCGATACTGTATGCTGTATCTATGCCACTGCGCCATTTATCCGAACCCAAGACATTATATCGGCCTATAATGCACTTATCGCGCATAACAAACAGTATGCTTTCCCCGTGACAACCTTCCCATTTCCCATATGGCGCGGTGTCAAACGCGACGAAGAGGGAAATATCGAAATGTTTTGGCCTGAGCACTTTTCAACACGCAGCCAAGATCTAGAAGAAGCTTATCATGATGCAGGACAATTTTACTGGGGAACAGCGGATGCGTGGCTGGAGGGAAAACCTATTTTCTCCGATGCAGCGATCACCATTGTCTTACCGCGTCATCTCGTGCAGGACATCGATACGCCCGAAGATTGGGAAAGAGCCCAGTTGATGCATAAAGCGCTTCAACTCTCATGAATATTCTCATTCGTTCAGACAGCTCAAGCCAAATAGGAGTGGGACATATTATGCGCGATCTTGTTTTAGCAACGCAATATCCCAACGATACTATCGCCTTTGCCTGTCAAGATTTAGCAGGTAATGTTATAGATAAAATCCCTTATCCCGTTCATATCCTTAAATCCAATGATTCATCAGAGCTCATAGAACTTATCCATGCGCAAAATATCGATATGGTAATATTCGACCATTATGATATTGATGCGGACTACGAGCAGCACATCAAAGAGCAAACCAGCGTTATCATCATGAGTTTAGACGACACGTATGAAAAACACCATTGCGATATTCTTCTTAATCACAATATCTCTGCCGATAAAAATCGATATGCCGAGTTGGTTCCACCATATTGTAAACTCCTATGCGGTGGGGAGTATACGTTGATACGCGATGAGTTTAAAATTGAAAAATCGATTAAGCGGGAAAAAATATACGATGTTTTTATTGCAATGGGGGGAACCGATCCGATTAATGCGACGATGAAAATACTTTCGACCCTAAGCGATGATCTGCGTATCTGTATTGTAACGACGTCGGGTAACCCGCATTTGATCGAATTGAAAACTTGTGTATCTGAGCGAAAAAATATTATCTTGGAGATCGATTCTGCACGGATTGCCCAACTGCTTCATCAAAGCTGTTTGGCGATTATCACCCCCAGCGTCATGGTGCATGAGGTGCTATTTATGGAGGTTCCGTTTATCGCCGTACAAACTGCCCCGAATCAAGAGGATATGGTTGTCTATTTGCAACAAGAGGGTTATAGTGTATTAAAGGAGTGGGATGCAGGTGCAATTGCTCGATTTTACAACGCTTGATGCACAGCTGCTAATGATGGTGTTAGAGTGGCGTAACCATAGTGACATTCGGCGTTGGATGCTCCATTCTGATGAGATTTCGATGGAAAACCATATGCAGTTTGTCAAATCCCTAAACAACAGAGTGGATAAACGCTATTTTTTGGTTCAGCGCGAAGATAGTTATATCGGTGTGATCGATTTTACCGATATTACGAAGAGCACTGCCGAAATCGGGATTTATGCGAACCCTGAATTACGCGGAGTCGGCGAAGACTTGATGCGTACAGTGATCAAGTACGGTTTTTCAACACTGAGTGTGAAAACGCTGATAGCTTCGGTGTTTGCCGACAACGAGCGGGCTAAACATTTGTATGAAAAATTCGATTTTATTGAGACAAATCAAACAGATTATAACGGCAGAAAGATGATCACAATGGAGTTGAAAAAATGAATATTGCCCACCATAACACGGATGAAAAAGTCTTTATTATTGCCGAACTCTCCGCCAATCATAACGGCTCACTCGATACTGCGTTGCGTACCATTGATGCTATGAAAGAAGCGGGGGCGGATGCGGTGAAACTCCAAACGTATACCCCTGATACGATCACCCTTGATTGTGACAGCGAGATGTTCACCATTTCACAGGGGACGCTGTGGGATAAACGGAAGTTTCACGATCTCTACGCCGAGGCGATGACGCCGTGGGAATGGCATCCTGTTCTTTTCGATCATGCCAAAAGTTTGGGGATGGTGGCATTTTCCTCCCCTTTTGATGTGAGTGCCGTCGATTTTCTCTGCGATCTCGATGTTCCGGCCTATAAAATCGCTAGTTTTGAGATTACCGATATACCGCTGATCGAGTATACGGCTGCCAAAGGCAAACCGATCATCATCTCGACCGGAATCGCGACCCTAAGCGATATTGAAGAGGCGTTGGAAGCGTGCAGACGAGTTGGAAATAGCGACGTCACACTTCTTAAATGCACCTCTGCCTATCCTGCCGCGTTGGAGGAGATGAATCTCCTTACGATTAGCAACATGAAAGAGCGTTTTGGAGTTAATGTGGGACTCTCCGATCATACAATGAGTTTGGCGGCTCCTGTTGCCGCCGTTGCGTTGGGCGCACGGGTTATCGAGAAACATTTTATTTTGGGTCGCGGTATGGGGGGAGCGGACAGTGCTTTTAGTTTGGAACCGCACGAATTTAAAATGATGGTCGATGCGGTACGTGACACCGAAAAACTTTTGGGGAAAGTGACCTACGAGTTAAGTCCGAAGAGTCTAAAATCGCGCGAGTTTTCTCGCAGTCTCTTCATCGCCGAAGATGTCAAAGAGGGTGACGTGATTAGTGATAGAAATGTCCGCTCCGTCCGTCCCGGTTTTGGTATGGCTCCTAAATATCTCCCTGAAATTTTAGGTAAAAAGTTTACAGCGGATTGCCCAAAAGGGACACCCCTTGATTGGAAATATTTAGTGTAAGGTTTAAGCTGCTTTTGATTGGGATTCTTCGCCTCTCTCAATAGCAACCAAAACCGCATCGATGATTCCTGCAACACTAAATAGCCATCCTTTATGTGCATACAACCATTCGATCAATTTTGCTTTTCTACCCTCTTCATTATCAACATAGCGTACTTGGACTGTTGCTAGCTCTAACTCTTGATGTAGAATATACGATTGCATTAAATCAAAAAAGACCTTATTAAATACATCATGATCTACTTTTTCTTTGATAAGATCAATTTTATGAATTAATTTTTCTACCTTTTTATAGTTGATTTTTTCTAATTGAGATGCTTTATTGAGCTCTTCGACTTCGTTCAAAAAAGCGGCGAGTTCTAAAAACACTTTTTCGGTTGATTTTTTGACAGAAAGTCCCACTTTTTTTGCTTGATTTATTTTTGATGTGATTTTTTTCTGATTGAATTTAATCTCTTTTGCATCGGGCTGCAAAAGGGTAATTTTTTCTTTTTTTTCTTTTTTATCTACAAGAGTCTCTACGATATCTTTAAATGGGATTTCTTCAGTGCCGTGAATTCTTGCACCGCCTTCGGTTGCATTGATACTTCGTGAATATCCTGCTTGGTTTACTTCAGCAATATCTAACTCAAAGAAATTTAAAAACAATTTCCACACCATAGTTGTTTCAACCATTCCATCTCCACCGTATGCTTCGATGGCTCCTATTGATTTATCATTTTTAACTTCATCTTTTCCTAAAACATGGTCTGCTGCATGACTATTACCATTTTTACCATAGGATAGATCTTGTCCAATAAAGATGATCTCGTTAAATAATGCCATTGCTGCTATTTCATAGGCTAAATTGGCGGCACTCATTCCTCTTCCCAAATAACCCCATTCTTCAAAATCAAAGAAAAATTTATATCCAAATGGACGAGATATTAAAACCAATGTTCCCCCGTGAATACTTTCTAATAATTCTTGATGTGCGATACTTGAGACTGCAAAGACAATATCTTTGTGAAACTCATCTGGGGTATTTTTATAAAATGTAGAAGTTAGTGCTACACGCTCCAATGAGACAACAACATCGGGTTTGATCTCATGCTTAGCTAAAATTGGAAAGCTGGCATCGATACAGATGATGGTTACATATTCTTGAACTTCTTTTAGAAGAGGCAATTGTTTCATCAAAGATGGACCGGTTGAGACGATAACGGCTGTTTTTGTATTTTTAATTTTGTGAAGAAACTCTTGTAATTTTGGCGTTTGAATTAATCTTGGTAAATTTGTAATGAAATGTTGAATACCGATCAAAGAATCTTCGACATCATTGCCAAAAGAGTATACCAGTTGTTCTATTGCTCGAACGATTGAGGCGTTAATCTCCATGATCTTTTCATAATATTTTTCGTAGTAAGGAAGGATAACTAATAGATCATATACTTTTGCGAATATTTTTGCATCGTTATCAAATAATCGAAACATAGCATTGTACGTAATGTTATTAGCTTCCAATAGAACAAGTTTTTGTTCCATGATCTCATGAGAAAAATCAATTAAATTCAAGACAATATAAATGATTTCTATTTCAGGTTCAAATACAACAATTCGTCGATGGATTTCATTTTGGAATAACAATTTATAAATAACTCCGTTCCCTAATCCAAAGAAGTAGAGATAGGGGTATTGTCTATACGGTATTAATTCTTCAACTTTTTTGAATGTTTCTTCAACTGGAAGAGTTTGATAAAGAGGAGTATTGTTTCTGGTATCTATTAAATTGATGTTTGCAGGGTCTTTGTCTGTAAATACTTCATAAATAGTATTTGTCTTAATTGCTCTGAGTGATGCTGCTAAATCTGGATTTACTGTGTAGAGAGCTTCGAGATTATTTTCAAAGGTATTCATGATTTTCTTTCTATTGTTGTCATTATAAATTATTTCAAAGCATATAGCATTCCAAGTTGAAGAATAAGAACATGTAGAAAAATTATTGAGGCTTGAAGGCACTCCTATCCTGAAGTGCCTTGTCTAACTCATTGAAGAAGTTTTAAAACATTTTGTTGCACCGCATTCGCTTGGCTCATCGCATAGCTTCCTGATTGTGCAAGAATATTGAATTTAGAGAAGTTCGCTGATTCAGCTGCAAAGTCAACATCACGGATTTGTGATTCAGCCGCTTTAACGTTAACTTGAGTCACTGAAATATTGTTGATGGTTGAAATCAACTGGTTTTGAGTCGAACCGAGATCCGAACGGATACCATCCAACATTTTTTGTGCCGATTGCGCAATGTCCATAACCAACATTGCCCCTTTAAGGGTAGTTACCCCTGTTCCAAGACCGGTCAATGCTGTTGCACCAGCGATATTCGCTCCTGCAGCACTCGCAGTATCTTTATCAAATTTACCGATAACATCGGTCAAACGTAAGTTTTTAACCGCTGATGATGATAGCCCCGCACCTGTTCCAGCAACTTGGATATCTCCGGCATTGAGTTTGGTCAATGTCAACCGTCCATAAAACTGAGTAGTAAGAATTAGTCCTGTCCCTCGAGAAATTTTAACCCCACGACCATCGGATTTAAGGATCAAGTGCCCATCTTTATCGGTTGATGCTTCAACGCCGGTTAGTGTTTTTTGTGCATTGATCGCATTGACCAAGCGGCCATCGCTGTCGTTTGCTAATATACCACTGATAGTACCGATTTTTACACCGTTGATTGTTAAGCTGATAGTATCACCTGCTGCAACAGCACCAAAATCTTTTGCAACCGTTGCACTTGCACGTACGCCGAGGGCATCTTGGTTTTTATTGATGATAGTTGCCAATTGTCCAAGACCGGTACCAGCACTTGTACTGACCGTGACACTCTCAAAACTCACACCATCAATTTTTAAACTGACAGTACCCGCAGCAGTAACCGATTTACCGGTTTCTGTACGAATGTGCCCGATTTGGTTTGAATTGGTCGCACCGATATTAACTTTAACGGTTTCGTTGGAAAATGC
This sequence comes from Sulfuricurvum sp., assembly GCF_022759005.1. Taxonomy (GTDB): domain Bacteria; phylum Campylobacterota; class Campylobacteria; order Campylobacterales; family Sulfurimonadaceae; genus Sulfuricurvum. The sequence goes on from NZ_JAEMQA010000043.1 coordinate 16,476, forward strand.
ACCAACTTGGAACTCTTTGTTTGTGAATCCACCATTAAGGAGATTTTGTCCGTTAAAAGAAGTTTGAGACGCGATGTTATTCAAATTCTCCATCAATCGTGCAATATCTTTTTGAAGTGCTTGACGAGATTGTGACGTTTGACCATCTTGTGCCGCTTGAGTCGCTTTGGTTTTAATGGTATCAAGAATTTTAAGTTGCTCATCCATCGCTTTATCAGCTGTTTGGATAATACCTACCCCATCGTTCGCATTTGCGATCGCTTGTCCGAGTGACGAAGCTTGTGAACGAAGAGAATCCGCAATCGCCATCCCTGAAGCATCATCTGCCGCACTGTTAATACGTAAACCCGATGACAGCTTAGAAAGTGAACTGTCAAGATTACGATTGTTTGCCATCGCATTAGTATGCGCATTCATCGCCGCAATGTTTGTGTTAATTCTAAAACCCATGATAAATCCTCTTTTTTGGTTTTATTTGTATGATGCTTTCAAAAGCAAAATCTATTCCAAAAAGTAAGATTAAAATTTTAACGAGTATAGAATGTGGTTTAAGCAGATAGATTATGAAAGTGGAATGAGTATGACCGGGCAATGCCCGATCATCAAAAACTATTGAAGAAGTCTTAAAACATTTTGTTGCACCGCATTCGCTTGGCTCATCGCATAGCTTCCTGATTGTGCAAGAATATTGAATTTAGAGAAGTTCGCTGATTCAGCTGCAAAGTCAACATCACGGATTTGTGATTCAGCCGCTTTAACGTTAACTTGAGTCACTGAAATATTGTTGATGGTTGAAATCAACTGGTTTTGAGTCGAACCGAGATCCGAACGGATACCATCCAACATTTTTTGTGCCGATTGCGCAATGTCCATAACCAACATTGCCCCTTTAAGGGTAGTTACCCCTGTTCCAAGACCGGTCAATGCTGTTGCACCAGCGATATTCGCTCCTGCAGCACTCGCAGTATCTTTATCAAATTTACCGATAACATCGGTCAAACGTAAGTTTTTAACCGCTGATGATGATAGCCCCGCACCTGTTCCAGCAACTTGGATATCTCCGGCATTGAGTTTGGTCAATGTCAACCGTCCATAAAACTGAGTAGTAAGAATTAGTCCTGTCCCTCGAGAAATTTTAACCCCACGACCATCGGATTTAAGGATCAAGTGCCCATCTTTATCGGTTGATGCTTCAACGCCGGTTAGTGTTTTTTGTGCATTGATCGCATTGACCAAGCGGCCATCGCTGTCGTTTGCTAATATACCACTGATAGTACCGATTTTTACACCGTTGATTGTTAAGCTGATAGTATCACCTGCTGCAACAGCACCAAAATCTTTTGCAACCGTTGCACTTGCACGTACGCCGAGGGCATCTTGGTTTTTATTGATGATAGTTGCCAATTGTCCAAGACCGGTACCAGCACTTGTACTGACCGTGACACTCTCAAAACTCACACCATCAATTTTTAAACTGACAGTACCCGCAGCAGTAACCGATTTACCGGTTTCTGTACGAATGTGCCCGATTTGGTTTGAATTGGTCGCACCGATATTAACTTTAACGGTTTCGTTGGAAAATGCACCAACTTGGAACTCTTTGTTTGTGAATCCACCATTAAGGAGATTTTGTCCGTTAAAAGAAGTTTGAGACGCGATGTTATTCAAATTCTCCATCAATCGTGCAATATCTTTTTGAAGTGCTTGACGAGATTGTGACGTTTGACCATCTTGTGCCGCTTGAGTCGCTTTGGTTTTAATGGTATCAAGAATTTTAAGTTGCTCATCCATCGCTTTATCAGCTGTTTGGATAATACCTACCCCATCGTTCGCATTTGCGATCGCTTGTCCGAGTGACGAAGCTTGTGAACGAAGAGAATCCGCAATCGCCATCCCTGAAGCATCATCTGCCGCACTGTTAATACGTAAACCCGATGACAGCTTAGAAAGTGAACTGTCAAGATTACGATTGTTTGCCATCGCATTAGTATGCGCATTCATCGCCGCAATGTTTGTGTTAATTCTAAAACCCATGATAAATCCTTTTATCTTAAGAGCTTTTTGCTCTTGTTATTTAGTTCAGCGTCCTTGCTGTTACAAACTATATCGGGTGTTAAACAAAAAACTTTAACACTTTCGATAAAAAATTTGTTACACTTTCGCAATTCATCCATATATATAGGATTCACACTTTTGAAACTCATTATTGTCGAGTCACCGGCTAAAGCCAAGACCATTAAAAACTTCCTCTCCAAAGACTACGAGGTTATCGCGTCCAAAGGGCACATTCGAGATCTTCCTAAAAATCGTTTCGGAATCAAAATCGATAACGAAAAAATCGTTGCCGAGTATCGTATCAGCGAAGACAGTACCGCTACGGTCAAGCAGATCCAAGAACTTGCCAAAAAAAGCGATGAAATATATATCGCGACCGACGAAGACCGCGAAGGGGAAGCAATCGGATGGCATATCGCCCATGCGATCAATAAAGATCCCAAATCGTTGCCGCGTATCGTATTCCATGAGATTACGAAAAATGCGATCATCCATGCTCTTGAAACACCTCGTACGATCGATATGGATCGGGTTGATGCGCAACAGGCACGCCGTTTATTAGACCGTATTGTGGGATATAAACTCTCGCCGCTTTTGGCCAATAAAATCCAAAAAGGGCTTTCAGCCGGCCGTGTACAATCCTCGACTCTAAAAATTGTTGTCGATCGTGAGCGGGAGATCCGCGCTTTTGTTCCTGAAGAGTACTGGAGCATCGATACGCTCTTTAAAAAAGATATTGAAGCAACCTTGGTAAGTTTTGAAAACGAGAAAATCGAAAAACTTACGATCAAAACAAAAGATCAAGCGGCTAAAATTGTTGAAACACTAAAGAAAGAGTCGTTTAAAGTCGGTGAGATCGAAACCAAAGAGCGAAAAAGCTCTACGCCGCCACCGTTTATGACATCGACATTGCAGCAAAGTGCCTCTTCATCGCTTGGGTTTTCTCCGAAAAAGACGATGATGATCGCCCAAGCATTGTATGAAGGGGTGAAAACACCTGAAGGGACATCTGGGGTAATCACCTATATGCGTACGGACTCACTTAATCTTGCAACCGAAGCGGTAGAGGCGGCGCGTGAGCTGATTGTGAATCGTTACGGGAAAGAGTATCTTCCTGCTCAGCCGAAAGTCTATACCAAAAAATCCAAAGGGGCTCAAGAGGCGCACGAAGCGATCCGTCCGACAATGCTCTCATTCACCCCTGAGGTGGCCGCTACCTATCTCAAACCCGATGAGATTAAGCTCTATCGCCTCATATATAATCGATTTATTGCCTGTCAGATGAATGATGCACGCTTTGAACAACAAAGTATCACCTTCGAATCATCAAAAGCAGAATTCCGTGCGACGGGGCGCAAGCTATTGTTTGATGGGTTCTACCGCGTTATGGGAAGTGATGATAAGGACAAGCTGCTTCCGACGCTGATTACCGGAGATGCGATCGAGATACAGAGTATTGTGCCTGAACAGCACTTTACCGAGCCTCCATCACGCTACTCCGAAGCGAGTTTGATCAAAAAACTCGAATCCGAGGGGATCGGTCGTCCATCAACCTATGCGCCGACGATCAGTACGTTGCAGGCACGTAATTACATCGAAATTGAAAAACGCGCTATTGCCCCGACTGAGATCGCGTTTACCGTCACCGAGATGTTGGAGAACCATTTTAATGAAATCGTCGATGCAGGGTTTACGGCAGCTATGGAAGAGACTCTCGATGAGATCAGTGAGAGCGGAAAATCGTGGCACAAAATTTTACTCGATTTTTATTATCCGTTTATCGAAAAAATTGAGGCGGGAAAAACCAATATCGCCAGTTTGAAAATGGCGAAACCTCTCGGGCGAAACTGTCCTCAATGCGGCAGTGAGCTGTTGCTCCGCTCAGGGCGTTTCGGAGAATTTATCGCATGCAGCGGTTTTCCGAAATGCAAATACACCGAACAAACCCAAGAGAATCAAACTGAAAATACCGTTGCAATAGATGAAGTGAGCGATGAAGTTTGTGAAAAATGCGGCAGCGCAATGGTAGTCAAAAACGGTCGTAACGGAAAATTCTTGGCATGCAGCGGCTATCCAAAATGTAAAAATACGAAAACACTGAATCAAGAGATTAAAATCTCCGAGGTTCCGTGTCCTGATTGCGGCGGGAAACTTTTGTGGAGACAATCGCGACGCGGTCCGTTTTGGGGGTGTGAACATTATCCGAAATGCAAATTTATCTCCAAATTTGAGCCAAGTACGAAAAAATGTCAGGTCGAAGGGTGTGGAGGTGCTTTGGCGCCGCGAACGTACCGCAATAAAGAGGTGTACGAGTGCGTTAAATGTAAAGACCGAACACCGCGAGACGAGGAAAATGCGTGAAAATCGGGTTACTCTCCGATACCCATAAAAAAGAGGGGCGCTCACAACGCATTATTGATCACCTAAAAGCCCAAGGGGCTGAATTTTTGATTCATGCGGGAGACATCGTCAAACCGGAAATGTTGACACAGCTCAAAAATAGCGCTTTGCGCTATGTAGCAGTGTATGGAAACAATGATGCGTCATTGGTTCAATACCATACGCAGTATAATCTCGTGCAAGAACCGCACTATTTTAAACTCGGCGGTGTGAGTTTTAAACTGATGCATCTCCCTTTTTATATGAACGGGGATACGGAAGTGGTTATTTTCGGACATACGCATGTTTTTGAGTGCGATTTTAAAAATCGTACCCTTTTTATCAATCCGGGGGAAGCGTGTGCGAGGGATAAGCCTTTTTCAAGCTGTGCGATGCTCGAGATTACCGATACATCGTTGATCGTCACTCATTACACCCGTGCCGTAGGAAGCGACCGCTTTGATGAACGGCACTACTCTTTTGAAAGATCCTAATATGTCTAAAAAAATATTTCTTTGTTCGATTTGTAACATCAATAGCGGAACGTGCAACGAAGATTGCAAGTTTTGCTCCCAAAGTGTCAAATATAAAGCCGATATTAAACGCTATCGTCAAAAGCCTATGGATCAAATCCTCGAAGAAGCACGTCGTCTTGAAGCGCTGGGCGCATTAGGGTTTTGTCTCGTTACAGCGCAAAAAGGGCTTGATGATAAAACGCTCGACTTTGTTTGTAATGTTGCGTCCACTCTTAAACGGGAAGTCCCTCGTCTTCGTCTGATCGCCTGTAACGGTACGGCGACGTTGGAACAACTGAACGAACTCAAACGTGCCGGCGTGAGTGCTTATAATCACAATCTTGAAACCAGTCGTGAATTTTATACTCAAGTATGTACAACCCATCCGTGGGAAGAGCGATTTGAGACGTGTGAAAATGTCAATCGTTCAGGACTCAAGCTGATTAGCGGCGGGATATTCGGAATGGGTGAGACACATGAAGATCGTATCAGCATGCTGCACTCTTTGAATGAATTGAACCCTGTCTCTGTGCCACTCAATTTTTATCATCATAACCCGGCATTGCCGTTGCAGCCCAATCCGTTATCGATTGACGAATCGCTCGAACTTATTTCACTTGCACGGCACATTATTGCCAAGGCCGATCGCATCATGATCGCCGGAGGACGAGAAATCACCTTCAAAGAGCGCCAACACGAGATTTTTGAAGCAGGAGCCAACAGCATTGTTATCGGAAATTATCTTACCACAGCTGGGCGAGAAGCCCATGCGGATTTGATGATGCTGCAAGAGCTTGGATTCGAGATTGCTTTATCACCTGAAGATAAGTAAGCTATAATAACATCATCAGGAACGTTGAAAGGGGTTAATAGGTATGTCTCAATCGGTCTTATTAACCATAGCTCGTGCGTCTATCGAAGAGGTATTAAAAGCTGAAAATACGATCAACCGACAAGAACTGATAGTGACGTATCCCCTTTTAGCAGAACCAATGGCAACGCAAATCACCCTTTTTTTGGGAGATAAGGTTAGAGGAATTTCTAAAACGGAAGTTGTGAGCCGCTCGTTACTCGAAGATATTATTCATAATGCGAAAGCCGCCGCCTTTTTGGACGAAGCATTTGATCCGCTTGTCACCTCAGAATATTTACATACGACGATAGAATTAACGATATTTTCTCCCGAAGGGGAGTTGAGCCATCGGAGTGAACCGATATTAAAAGAGTAGATTAGTGCGATTTAATATAGTTGGCAATCGCAAACCCATGATTAAGTCCTAGTGCGATTGAACCGCCTGATTCTTGGGTAATATCTCCCGCTACAAAAAGACCCTCGATATTGGTCTGGTAGTTTTCATCGTGTACAGGTTTCCCCCCTTCTTCACGGATGCCGCTGCTGGATAAAAAACCGCTGGGGGTTGTTCCGCCGATCGCATAAACGATTCGGTCATATAATTCCGATGAGCCGTCGCTAAAGAGTACTTTTACTTTCCCGCTTTCGCTTTCCAACCCTGTAATTTCAGTATTAAGCAGTGCTCTTACCGACCCGTTTTGTACAACTCTATCGATATCGGCTTGATTGGTCGGATTGGCACGTCGGAACGTTCCGCGGCGGTAGCAAATGCTTACTTCATTGCGATCACAGAGTTCAACGGCATATTCGATCGCAGAGTCTCCTCCTCCGACAACCATGATTTTTTCTCCCGAACCGCATCCGTCGAGAGTATAGTGGATCTGATTTTTGATGGAAGGGGGGATTTTATAATCGGGTTTATTGGGTTTGCCCATCCGTCCGATGGTGACTACGACGTATTTGGCACGGATAGAGCCTCCGGCGATAAATACTTCGAATCCGTCGGATGTTTTTACGATTTTTTGCACTTCCGTATGAGTACGTAACTCTAATGACTCATGATCTAACAACTGATCGAAAAAATCAAGGGTTGATTCTTTGGTGCCGTCGACAAAATAGATCGTCCCGTCAAGTTCAACCTTTTGACCTTTCCAATCTTTGTCTACCCTTTTGTTATCTTTGTAAAATTTACGTATCGTGGCATTATGATTTTCATCTTTTTCGAGCAAGATAATGTTTCTTAGCCCTACGGCATAACTTTCAATCGCTGTTGCGATCCCTGCCGGACCGGCTCCGATAATGGCTAATTCGTATTGTCGTTCCATGACAGCTCCTCTAAATAGTCCCATACTTTATCACAAAGAGCGATAAAATTCAATTTACGTTATGCTTGCTCTATGCTCAACACAATGGAAGAACAGTTCGAAATCATTAAAAAAAACAATTAAATCATTTCGGCAACATTTTGTACACATTTCTAAGTTATAATTTACTATTCGAATCTTAATGAAAGTCAAAAGGGGCTTAGACCATGAAAAAATTACTATATTCCAGCCTGCTCGCCGCAACATTGCTTGGTGCTAGCGAATACAACTATGAGGTTTCCCCGGTTGTCGGGTATCTTTGGAACAGTACTTCCAATGAAAAAAATGTCAACAACGGCGGAGCTATGGGTGGTGTGGATAATCACATCGTATACGGGGCGGAGGTTCAGATGAACAACCTGTGTAATGTAGTTAAACCGGAAATTTCGGTTTTGTACGGACGTGACAAAGTCGCAGGAAAAAGCAAAACAACAGGTGTTCTAACAACGATGTTAAATGGTGTGTACGAAATGCCGACTGAGGGTAGCGTAACTCCGTTTGCGAAAGCAGGATTTGGTTATGAGTGGTATACCAATACTCATCCAAATGATTATGATGGATTGTTGCTTGATGCAGGGCTCGGAATGAAAGCAGAGATTACGAAACAAATCGCTCTCAAACTTGAAGCCCTTTATATGTATAAAATGAATAACAACGGTATAGATGGCAGTAACGGCGAAGTTCACAATGTCGCTGCTTTGGCCGGTTTGACGTTTAGTTTTGATGCAAAAGAAGCTCCAGTCGTAGCTGCTGTGGCTGCACCGGTAGTAGCAGCGGTTGCCGCTCCTGAACCACAGCCTGAACCAAAGCCCGTAGTTGTACCGGCACCACAGCCTGCAAAAGCAGCAGCTCCGGTTGACAGTGACAAAGACGGTGTATTCGATCCACAAGATAAATGTCCAGACACTCCGGCAGGGTTTAAAGTCGATACTGATGGATGTCCTGTAAAAGCGACATTGCATCTTAACTTTGCAACTAACTCGAATAAAATTGATGCGGCTGGAACGGCAAAAGTTGCGGCATTCGCAAGTTTCTTAAAAGATAGCCCTGCGTACAAAGCGAGCATCGTCGGTCATACAGACAGTACCGCATCCGAAGTGTATAACCAAAAACTTTCAGAAAAACGAGCTGAAATGGTTAAGGAGATGTTGATCAAAGACGGTGTGGATGCATCACGTTTGAGTGCTTCAGGTAAAGGGGAATCTCAACCGGTCGCTTCGAATAAAACAAAACAAGGACGTGCTGAAAACCGTCGTATTGAAGTAGAACTTTCTTACTAAAAAACCTTTTAAAACCATCCCCGTTTTTCGGGGATCCTCTCTATCACAATTAATCACCATTAATTAACACATAGCGAATAAATTACCTGAAAATCAAACAAATTAAGAATAAATTTAACTGATAGTATTTTATAATCAATGTAAATAGTTTTATCGTGTGGAGAAAGTTATGAGAATAGAATTGATGGAACAAATCGAAAATGTACCGATGTTGCCCGAAACGGTACAAAAAGTTGAGTTGGTATTTAATGATCCAAATGCGACAATCGCCGATATGGCTGATGCGATAAAAAATGATCCGATTATTACGGCATATATTCTCAGAACAGCGAACTCACCTATGTACGGATTGAGCCGAACGGTTAATGATATTGCAACAGCGATATCATTATTGGGGAGAGAGGCTGTTCGTACGTTTACGATTGCCTCGGCTGCAAACTCTTGTATGGAACTTGATCTTTCACCTTACGGGATGAGTAAAGATGCCTATCTCACACGTTCGCAATTACAAAATGCTCTTGTGAGCCGATGGGTATCCAAAGTGGATCGCTCATTATTGGGTCATCTCTCGTTGGCATCATTTCTATTAGAACTTGGGAAAGTGGTGATTAGCCGCTATTTGATCGAATCAAATCAAAGTGCCCTTTTGAGCGAAAATCTGGAAAAAGGGATTTCGATCAAGCAAGCTGAAATCGTAGCGTGCGGATCCAAATCGGAAGATGTGACGGCAACTCTCTTCTTTAAATGGAATTTTGATCCTGATTTGGTTCATTTGATCCGTTTTGCCAATGAACCCGAAGATGCCTCTGATCCTGAAACGCAAGAGATGGCAAAATTCCTAAAAGTGGCAAAAGAGGCGATTACTCTCGATGGAAAAATCACCGATGAGACCCTCAAAAATGCGCATGAATTGATCGAAGAGTATGGCATGAACCAAAATCTTTTTGATGAAGCGGTCGAAAAAATTCTCACTGCCGCTTAATTATCTTCTTTTCTATAACTTCCCGCTTTGCAGCCGTTTGGGCTGCTGGGTGGATTATCCCTCAAATAACATAAATCTTCATAAGTTTGTTTCAGTACTTTACTTTCCCGCAATAACGGCAGCATTTTGGCATCTTTTTCATTCTGTGAAAGTGATTGATTGTATAGCAGTGCTTTAACTTCGCTATCTACAGCAGCAAGAGCAGCTTCGATATGGGTGAGTGAAATCATACGGTCTCTTTTTTTAATCCTATTATAACGATCTAGTTCTAAAATAATGAGGGTTGCAACGCTTTTAATTTGAAACTTTTACGGTGAATTTCACAATAGCCGTATTGACGGATGGCTTCGATGTGGGATGCACAGCCATACCCCTTGTGTCCTTCAAATCCGTATTGCGGATAGAGCGGGGCGAGTTCCACCATCTCACGATCCCGTGTCACTTTGGCTAAAATCGAGGCAGCGCTTACTTCGGGGATCGTCGCATCGGCTTTGATCATCGTTCGGATTCCGCTCACTCCGAATTTGGAATTACCGTCATAGAGATAGTCGGCTTCTCCTAATGCTTCCATAATTTCTCTAAGCCCTGCTGATAGACATTTTGAAATACCGAGGGTATCTATTTGTTCTGGAGAAAAACGGCTGATATGAAAACGGCTTTTAGAACGTATTTCATCAAAAAGCGCTTCGCGTTTTCTTTCGCTCAATTTTTTCGAGTCTCCCAAACCTTCGATAACTTCATCGAGAATGACACCCGCAATATATAACGGTCCTGCTAACGGTCCACGTCCTGCTTCATCAATTCCACACAATAACATGTTCACTCCTCTCCCTCGCTTAATGCCCATCGCTCAAACGGAATCATCTCAATGCGTGATACCGGATGAGAGAGGGTGCTTTCCAAATTCATGGTGACTACGATAACTTCTCGTACCCGATTGGAGACGATAAATGCTTCGAGTGCTTCTACTTTTTTAAAAAGAGCATGTTCGTTGGCAAAGGGCGATGCGATAATAATCTGCTGTCTTTGCGGAAGGAAAAAATCGATCCCCTCATCATAATAACATTCAATACCGTGTTTATCAAGCTCTGAAAAAATAAGATTTTCAAACAATCGCCCGAAATGTTTTTGAAGTACGAGTGCGTGTTTGATGGCTATGTCACACAGGTAGAGTTTTTTGACCGCGCTGGGATGATTGTATTTGGAGAGGCTTTTAAGGTAACCGCGCTTATACATCGATTCAAGATGCAGATAAAGCTTGTCTTTTGAGATTTTACGTTCCGATTTGAGTCGTTCATACAGATTGAAAGCGGAAACTTTTTGGGTCACCATTTTTGAGGCTTGAGAGAGGATGGAAAATTCTATCGGATCCAATGCCCGTTGAAGGGTACTTTGTAGGTAAAGGACTCTCTCTTCACTAGGGATGCGGTGCATCGCTGGAAAACCGCCGAGCTGAAAAAAGTGGTTCAGTGCGGTAGAATCAAATTTGCTTTCAAAAGCAAGAAACTCTTCATAATCGAGCAAAGGGAGTTGAAGAGCGCTGAAAGGGAGTTCTAAAAGGACTTCTGAAGTGAGAAGTATTTGCTCAATCTCAAAGAGCCGTATCGATTCGTGATAGTTATCTAAGGCAAGGATGGAGATCTTGTTTTCACGGCAAAACTGAGGCAGAGTATTATTGAGTTCCTCGATGTTGAGTCGGATATCTCGACAATCAAGGTAAAGATAGGTTGGTTTTTTGTGAGACAGGAGGTAATTTTTGAGTAGCGAACTTTTCCCTGACTGCGAAATTCCGTAAATCAGGGTATTTTCTTCACCGATTGTGAATTTTCGTTCTATAAACCCTGCATTATGCAAATCGTATCGATAGTATTCGTCTAATAAAGTATTCATACCCAAAATCATACCCTAAAAATTATAGCTTCCTTATTAAAAGGAAGTAAATTTTACCATGAAACCATTTTTTGCCCCTAAAATCCTTGACCCAAGCAATGTATGTCGGTATAATTTCGCCGCCTTATATAGTCAGTTCGACTGACGAGTTCTTTTATCTAAGGAAAAATTATGGAAAAAATTCGTTTGAAACTTAGAGCATACGATCATCGTGTACTTGATCGTTCAGTTGCCTCTATTGTTGAAGCTGTAAAGCGAACGGGTGCGGAAATCCGCGGACCGATCCCTTTGCCAACCAAGATTCGTAAATATACGGTTCTTAAATCTCCGCATGTCAACAAAGACTCGCGTGAGCAATTTGAGATCCGCATGCACGCACGTTTGATCGACATCGTGTCGGCTACGCCAGATACAGTTGATTCGTTGATGAAGCTTGACTTGGCTCCGGAAGTGGACGTAGAAGTTCGCTCTATGGACAAGTAAGGAGTAGGGTGTGGAATACATTGTAGAAAAAATCGGCATGAGCCGAACAATCGGTGCTACTAGCAAAGCAGTAACTCTTTTAAAAGTAAAAGAAGCGAAAGTTTGCGAAGTAAACGACGGTGTTGCTCTTGTAGCATACAGCGAAGGTAAATCGATGAATAAACCGGTTGAAGGTCAACAAAAGAAATACAATCTTTCTGCTGAATTCAACAAATTTGCAACATTGGAAGTAGCAAACACCGAAGCCGGTGATTTAGATATGGCTCCTTTGGCAAATGCACAAACGGTTAAATCATCTTTCAATACAAAAGGTCGCGGTTTCACCGGTGTTATGAAACGCTGGAACTTCGGTGGGGGTCCTGCAGCGCATGGTCACCGTTTCCACCGTACAAGTGGTTCTATCGGTAACCGTGAATGGCCGGGTAAAGTCCAAAAAGGGCGTAAAATGTCAGGACAATACGGTAACGAGCAAGTAACCGTTAAAAACGAAGTTATGTCATTTGACGCAGAAAACGGTGTATTGGTTGTTGTGGGTTCAATCCCAGGAGCAAACGGTGCATTAGGTCGAGTAAAGGTTGTTAAATAATGAGCGCGATTGTACTGAACGAAAAATTCGAAAAAGCCTCAGAAGCAGCATTGCCGGAGAGCTTTAGTGGTATCAACCCGCATAACCTCTACTTGTACGTTAAATCGTATCAAGCAGGTCTTCGTGCAGATACTGCGTCAGCTAAAACACGCAGTGAAATGCGCGGTGGTGGTAAAAAACCATGGGCACAAAAAGGTAAAGGTGGAGCGCGTGCTGGTTCACGTCGTTCACCTGTATGGGTAGGCGGAGCCGTTGTTCACGGTCCAAATACTGGTCGTAACTACGATCAAAAAATCAACAAAAAGCAAAAGAAATTGGCGCTTAAGTGTGCGTTGGATGCTTTGGCTCAAGCAGGGAAACTATTCATCGTTGATACGATTGAAGTTCCAAGCGGAAAAACAAAAGATGCAAAAGTATTGTTCGATAACTTGAATGTACGTGATGCATTGCTCGTCAAAAAAATTCTTGACGAAAAAACGTATTTGGCATTCCGTAACATCTCTAAAACGTATATCGTTGAAGAGAATGAACTCAACGCCTTTTTGGCTGCGACATACCGCTCGGTAGTAATCGAAAAAGCGGTATGGGAAAATCTGACTAAAGAGAGCTAAGATGGCAGATATTACTGATATCAAATCAATCCTGTATACAGAGAAGACTCTTGGTCTTCAAGAAGAGGGTGTTATTGTTGTTCAAACGTCTCCACGTATGACAAAAAACGCTCTTAAAGAGGTGTTTAGAGAGTATTTCGGAATCGTTCCGGCTCGCGTTAACTCACTAAACCAAGACGGAAAAGTAAAACGTTTCCGTGGTCTTGCTGGTAAACAAAACGACTTTAAAAAGTTCTATGTGAAATTGCCAGAAGGCGCACAAATCGATAGTTTGGCGGTGTAATATGGCGATCAAAACGTATAAACCAACCACCCCGAGCCGACGTTTCTATACAAACGTTGACAACTCGGACATCACGGCAAAAGCGTCAGTTCGTTCATTGTTGGTAAAACTTCCTGCAGCTGCTGGACGTAACAACAACGGTCGTATCACATCACGCCACAAAGAAGCGGGAGCTAAAAAGCTTTACCGTATCATCGATTTCAAACGTAACAAATTCGGTGTAGCCGGAACTGTTGCAGCAATCGAGTACGATCCGTACCGTAACTGTCGTATCGCATTGATCAACTACGTTGACGGTGACAAACGTTACATTCTCCAACCAAAAGGTTTGGTAGTGGGTGATAGCGTTATGGCTGCTGAAAGCGGATTGGACATTAAAGCGGGTAACGCAATGAAATTGATGAACATCCCTGTGGGGACAACCGTTCACAATATCGAACTTAAACCGGGCAAAGGTGGACAAATCGTTCGTTCAGCTGGTACATCTGCACAAATCATGGGTCGTGAAGGGAAATACGTTTCACTTCGTCTTCCATCAAGTGAAATGCGTTATGTATTAGGTGAATGTATGGCGACTGTCGGTACTGTCGGTAACGAAGAGTACATCAACGTCGTATTCGGTAAAGCGGGTCGTACTCGTCATATGGGTATCCGTCCTCAAACGCGTGGTTCTGCGATGAACCCTATCGATCACCCACACGGTGGTGGTGAAGGTAAAACAAACTCAGGACGTCACCCGGTTACTCCATGGGGTAAACCGACTAAAGGTGCTAAAACACGTAAGAAGAAAGCAAGTGATAAATTGATTATTACTCGCCGTAAACCAAATGCTAAAAGGGTAGGCTAATCATGGCTAGATCAGTAAAAAAAGGCCCATTTGTTGATGGACACCTTATGAAAAAAGTGATTGCTGCCAAAGAGACGAAAAACACTAAACCAATCAAAACTTGGTCACGCCGCAGTGTGGTATTGCCAGACATGATCGGTTTGACGTTTAACGTTCACAATGGCCGTCAGTTTGTACCGGTTTTCGTAACGGAAAACCACATCGGTTACAAACTTGGTGAATTTGCACCAACACGTACATTTAAGGGCCACAAAGGTTCTGTACAAAAGAAAATCGGGAAATAAGGAAGAGATATGGCAAGAGCACTATTAAAATTCGTTCGCGTATCTCCGACTAAATCTCGTTTGATCGCTCGCGAAGTTCAAGGAATGAATGCAGAGCAAGCAATGGCAGCATTGGAGTTCACTCCAAACAAAGCCGCACGTATCATTGCCAAAGTGGTAGCATCAGCAGTTGCTAACAGCGGTATCGACGCTCAAGATTGTGTTATCACGTCTTGCCGTGTTGATAACGGTCCGGTTTTGAAACGTTTTATGCAACGTGCGCGTGGTACCGCTTCAGGTATCCGTAAACCGACAGCACACATTTTGGTAGAAGTAGAGGGTAAATAATTATGGGTCATAAAGTTAATCCTATCGGTCTTCGTCTCGGTATCAACCGCAACTGGGAATCACGTTGGTTTCCTAACTTTAAAACAGCTGCGGTTTCATTGGGCGAAGACCATAAAATCCGTACCTATTTGAAAAAAGAACTCTACTATGCCGGTGTGAGCAATATCGTAATCGAGCGTACTGCGAAACGTCTTCGCGTTACAATCATTGCGGCTCGTCCGGGTATCATCATCGGTAAGAAAGGTTCTGACATTGAAAAAATCAAAGAATCTCTTCAAAACCTTATCGGTAAGCCGGTAGCAGTTAACATCAAAGAAGAGAAAAAAGCACAAGCTTCTGCGCAACTCGTTGCAGAAAACGTTGCGACTCAACTTGAAAAACGTGTAGCGTTCCGCCGCGCGATGAAAAAAGTTATGCAAAATGCACAACGTGCAGGGGCAAAAGGGATCAAAGTTTCAGTAGCAGGTCGTCTTGGCGGTGCTGAGATCGCTCGTACTGAGTGGTACCTTGAAGGTCGCGTACCGTTGCATACACTTCGTGCAAAAATCGATTACGGTTTTGCTGAAGCGCACACCACTTACGGTGTAATCGGTATTAAAGTTTGGATTTTCAAAGGTGAGGTTCTCACTAAAGGTATCCAACCAGAAGCAAAAGAATCTAAAGAAGAGGGTCGTGAAGAAAAACCACGTCGTCCTCGTCGAAAGGCTAACTAATCATGTTAATGCCAAAGCGTACGAAATATCGTAAACAAATGAAAGGGCGTAACCGTGGTTACGCTACGAATGCCAACAAACTTGATTTCGGTTCTATCGGATTCAAAGCAACGGAAGCGGGACGTATTAACTCTCGCCAAATCGAAGCGGCTCGTATTGCAGCAAACCGTCATATCAAACGTCAAGGTAAAATCTGGATCCGCGTGTTCCCGGCTAAACCATTGACTGCCAAACCACTTGAAGTGCGTATGGGTAAAGGTAAAGGTTCTGTTGACCAATGGGTAATGAACATCAAACCAGGCCGTATCATTTTTGAAATGGGTGGCGTTGAAGAGACTCTTGCTCGTGAAGCTTTGTCGCTTGCGATGCAAAAACTTCCGTTCAAAACCAAAATTGTAACTGCGGAGATGAGCAATGAAATATACTGATTTGAACGGCAAAACAGCTGCTGAACTTCAAGGGATGCTCAAAGAGAAAAAAATTGAGCTTTTCACTTTGAAAATTAAGCAAAAAATGATGCAATTGACTAACACGAGCGAACTTCGCGCGGCAAAAAAAGACATTGCACGCATTAACACTGCTATGAACGCAGTGAAGTAAGGGCTAAGCTATGACACATAAACGTGAAATTCAAGGTATCGTAGTGACTAAAGCGGGCGACAAAACAGCAACTATCGTTGTTGAGCGCCGTGTTATGCATCCACGTTACCACAAAACGGTAAAACGTTTCAAAAAATACATGATTCATGATGAAAACAACCAACTTAACGTTGGTGACGAAGTGGTTGCGATCGAGTGTCGCCCACTTTCAAAAAGCAAATCGTTCCGTCTTAAAACTCTTGTTAAAGGAGCGAACGCATGATTCAAAGTTTTACTCGTCTTGTTGTAGCCGATAACACAGGGGCTAAAGAGCTTATGTGTATCAAGGTTCTTGGCGGTTCAAAACGTCGTTATGCGACAGTAGGTGATGTTATCATCGCTTCTGTTAAAAAAGCGGCTCCAACCGGTAAGATCAAAAAAGGTCAAGTTGTTACAGCGGTAGTTGTTCGTACGAAAAAAGAGGTTCACCGTGAAAACGGTTCACTTATCCGTTTCGACGAAAATGCAGCCGTAATCCTTGATAAAAAACGTGAGCCGATCGGTACACGTATTTTCGGACCTGTAAGCCGTGAAGTTCGTTATGCAGGTTTCATGAAAATCGTATCACTTGCTCCAGAGGTTGTATGATGGCAAAATTTAATTTCAAAAAAGGCGACATCGTAGAAGTGATCGCCGGTGATGATAAAGGTACAAAAGCAGAATTGCTTGCGGTTATGCCTAAGAAAAAC
Organism: Sulfuricurvum sp.; assembly: GCF_022759005.1. Taxonomy (GTDB): domain Bacteria; phylum Campylobacterota; class Campylobacteria; order Campylobacterales; family Sulfurimonadaceae; genus Sulfuricurvum. Next base: position 33,256 of record NZ_JAEMQA010000043.1, read on the forward strand.
AAAGTGATCGTTAAAGGTGTTCGTGTTGCGAAAAAAGCAATCAAGCCTAGCGAGCAAAATCCACAAGGCGGTTTCTTGAGTAAAGAGATGCCTGTAGATGCATCAAATGTCCGTAAAGTTGAGGCGTAATCATGGCACGACTAAAAGATAAATATTTGGCACTTAAGCCTGAGCTTCAATCATCTCTTGGAATTGCAAATGTAATGCAGGTTCCTGCTTTGGAAAAAGTGATCATTTCTGTTGGTTGTGGTTTTGCCATGAAAGACAACAAATTGATCCAAAGTATCCAAGATACTATCAGCAACATCGCTGGTCAACGTGCTTCTGTAGTTGTTGCACGTAAATCGGTTGCTGGATTTAAAGTACGTGAAGGGATGCCGGTTGGTGTAAAAGTTACACTTCGCGGTGCTAAAATGTACGATTTCATGGATAAATTGATCTCATTGTCACTTCCACGTGTTAAAGACTTCCGTGGTATTCCACGTAACGGTTTTGATGGACGCGGAAATTACAACTTTGGTATCACTGAACAATTGATCTTCCCTGAAGTCAATTACGATGATATCATGCAAATCCACGGGATGAATATCACTGTGGTAACGACTGCTACGCAAGACAAAGATGCATTCAAGCTTCTTGAAATGCTCGGTATGCCGTTTGCTAAAGGGAGAGAATAATGGCTAAGAAGTCTATGATCGCCAAAGCGGCGCGTAAACCTAAATTTGCAGTTCGTGCGTATACACGTTGTCAGATCTGTGGTCGTCCACACTCTGTCATCAGTGATTTCGGAATTTGTCGCGTTTGCTTCCGTAAAATGGCAAACGAAGGGTTAATCCCAGGCGTTAGAAAGTCAAGCTGGTAATTCCAGTTTGATACTCCTAATGATTAGATAAGGAATATTAAATGATTAATGATTTGATCGCGGATTCGTTGACTCGTATCCGTAATGCGGCTATGCGTCGTTTGGATTCTACAACATTGATGCATTCAAAAGTTGTAGAAGCGGTAGTTGCCATTTTGGCAGAAAAAGGTTACATTGAGAGCTTTAACGTGGTTGAAGACGGCGTTAAAAAAACGATCAATGTCGTATTGAAATACGATGAAAAAGGTCGTACGGTAATCAATGAAGTAAAACGTGTTTCTAAACCGGGACGTCGTATTTACAAAGGTAAAGATGAACTAAAACGTTTCAAAAACGGTTACGGTACCATCATTGTCAGTAGTTCTAAAGGGGTTCTTCCTAACGATAAAGCGTATGAGCTTGGCGTTGGTGGTGAAGTCCTTTGTACAATTTGGTAAGGAGATAAGATGTCACGTATTGGAAAAC
>NZ_JAEMQA010000004.1 GCF_022759005.1 Sulfuricurvum sp.
AAGAGATCGATCCCGCACACACGAATAAATACGGCATCATAGAGGGACGTGAAATCGAAGAGGGGGTTTACATGATCTCCAATATGGTCGAAAAGCCTGATCCGAAAGATGCTCCGAGCAACCTTGCGATTATCGGTCGCTATATCCTCACACCTGATATTTTCGGTATCATCGAAAATACCCCTGCGGGCAAGGGTGGGGAGATACAAATCACCGATGCTTTGATGAGCCAAGCACAAAAAGGGATGGTGTTAGCCTATAAATTTAAAGGGAAACGATTCGATTGCGGAAGTGTCGACGGATTCGTTGAAGCTACTAACTATTTTTATGAAAAGAGCGACCGTTAAGAGTTGTTAGCAAAATAGCGCCCTACTCCATCCACAAGCCCTTCGACCATCCATCGCTGATATTTCTCATCGGCAATACGAACGGATTCTTCCGGATGACTGATGTATCCCACCTCAACAAGAACAGCCGGCATCTGAGCCCCTACAAGAACCCAAAACGGCGCTTCTTTGACGCCGTTGTCATGAACGCCGCCGAATTGTTTACGCAGACTGCCTAAAATACCCTTTTGTAAATCAATTCCCAGCTTGTTGGATGCAATAATTTTCTCTTTATTCAAAAAACTCAGAAAGCTGAGCTTACCATATTCCCCCATTTCACCCATATCTTGTGAGTTCTCTAGTGCGGCTACCCGCATTGCCCTCTCGCTTCGGGTTGGAGAAAGAAAGTACGTTTCAAGCCCCTGAGCACCCAACGGATCGGACGCTTTAGGGATTGAGTTTGCATGAACCGAAATAAAAAGATCAGCCTCTTTATCGTTGGCAAATTTAGTTCGATCTTTGAGCTCGACAAACGTATCATTACTACGTGTCATGTATACGGTGTAGCCCTGAGCACGGAGTTTTTCGGCCAATTGACTCCCAATTTGTAACACAATGTCTTTTTCCATAAATCCGTTTCCGATCGCTCCACTGTCTTTGCCGCCGTGACCCGGATCAATCACAATCACTTTCTTGCTCCGATCACGCGGTGTTACACTCACCAATGGAGGAAGTGCCGCAATCAGCGGAGGTTGTTGAACCTCAGGCTGTTTTACGATTGGCGTAGAGGCAAGAGGAGGTGTCGCTTTAGGAGGCTCCAATGAAAGATCGATATACAACGACGAAGCTCTCGGTATCGGTTTTATAGAAATTGCTTGATCGTGTTCAATCACCAAACGGAGTGTTTTAGCATTGTATTGTGCGATCTGAATACGATTGATTTTTTGGTGTTCCAACGTCTGGCTTTTTGATAGGGTGGAAGAATCCACGTCAATAATATAGCGAAAACGGTGTTTGTCGGCTTCGATGATTTTGGACATATGAACTTCGGAAGGCTGAATCGGGGAATCGAATACCAATTCCAACCCGTTGTCTTTCCATTGGGTATTTAAGAGTCTATGACGCATTGTGAGGATAATCTCATCATTACGGGGAGAGGGTTGCTCTGTTTTGATTATTTTTTCAGGCTCTGAAACCGTGATTTTATTGGCAACTAAAGCAGGTTTGAATCTCTTATCATAAATAACCGAGGAGACGGAAGACTCCGTTTTAGGTAGAGTCCCTTTTGTTTTAGCTAAATCCGCCTGATATTTTTTGACATCAATACCGAGTTTTTCACCCGCACGAACAATTCCTTCTAACGAATCGGCCGCCAATGTGGTATTTTTGTCAAGCATCGCTTTGAGATAGAGGGTTTTAAATTCGTTGTAACCTCGGAACTGCTCAACCTCGTCACTACTATCAAGCGCTTTTTTTGCCGATTCAATCCGCTCGCCGAGGGTTAGCCCCATCAAAGCACTCATACTAAAAACAATAAGTACAAATAGACGAATCAGCACGCGGATGTTACTCCCCTTGAGTCAGTTTTTCCATCAACTCTTTGACGGAAATAATTTTATCGATTTTATACCCGTTACTGCCCGAAAAATAGAGCCCAAGTTCCAAATCACCCGCATAGGCGTCACTGAGGCGATCAGCAATACAAAAACCGACCACTTTGGCTTCAACTCCGCGATTGCACGGTGCAACACAGTTGGAGATACATTTGATAGCTGGACCTGTTCGGCTGTCGATTAAATCGCGCAAATTGGTACGGACACCGCGCGCAGGATATCCAACCGGTGATTTCATCAGGGTGATGTCTTCTTTTTTTGCATTGATAAGTACTTGTTTGAAGTTGTCATGCGCATCACATTCATGTGTTCCAATAAAACGGGTGCCCATTTGAACACCCCGAGCACCCAATGCCATCATCGCGTCAATATCGTTTTTGTCCCAGATTCCTCCGGCAGCAATAACCGGAATATCTCCCCACAATGCCGCTTCTTCAACAACCGGAGCAACAAGATTCTCGAGTTGATACTCTTCCATCGCGCACTGCTCATAGGTAAATCCTTGGTGTCCCCCGCTCAAAGGTCCTTCAAGAACAACCGCATCAGGAAGACGGTTGTACCGTTTTTGCCAGCGCTTGCAAATAATGGAGAGGGCTTTGGGTGATGATACGATCGGAACCAAGGCAACATCCGGATAATCTGCGGTAAATTCCGGCATATTGGTTGGCAATCCTGCACCGGTAATAATGATGTCAATTCCCGCTTCACATGCATCGGTAACCACACGACCATAATCGTTGATTGCATAGAGAATATTACAGCCTAACGGTGCATCCCCACAGATTTTACGGGCATTCTCAACAATTGCACTCAACCCTTTTTTCGAATAAAAGTTTTCGGCATCCAACGGACGATTCGCAACCAATCTATCGGCATGGCTTTTATTCTCATAATACCCTGTTCCTACCGCACTGATGACACCGAGTCCCCCCTCTAAAGAGACTGTACCTGCCAATTTATCCCAACTGATACCGACACCCATTCCCCCCTGAACAATAGGGGTTTTAATCGTATATTTACCGATTTGAAGTGGTTTGAAACTCATAAAATCACCTTTAATCGCGCAAATTTTCGTTTTCCGACTTGAAGAATATATTCACCTATCTCAAGTTGGTATTGCTCGTCGCTTAGTTTGTTTTGATCGATTTTAACAGAGCCTTGCTTAATCTCCCGACGGGCTTGTGAAGTAGATGGACTCAAGGCGCAATCCACCAATGCTTTTGCGATCCAAATCGGCCCTTGGAGAGTAAATTCGTCCATTTCACTCGGAATTTCACTCTGTGCATGAACCCGTTCAAACTCTGCATGTGCCCCTTCTGCCGCCGCATCAGAATGGAAACGCGCCGTAATTTCAATTGCAAGAGCTTCTTTCACTCTCTTCGGATGGAGTGTGCCGTTTTCAACCCCTGCTTTCAACACTGCTATCTCATCCAAACTTTTCGCACTCAATAGCTCATAATAGCGCCACATCAGCGTATCGCTGATACTGAGAACTTTACCGTACATATCGTTCGGTGCTTCGACTACACCGATGTAGTTTCCGAGCGATTTTGACATTTTTTGTACACCATCAAGCCCTTCTAGAATCGGCATCATCAAAACGGCTTGTTCTTTACCGATCTCATATACCCGCTGAAGATGACGTCCCATCAACAGATTGAACTTTTGATCGGTGCCGCCGATTTCAATGTCACTTTTGAGATGGACACTGTCATACCCCTGAAGGAGCGGATACAAAAATTCACTGATCGAAATCGATATACCCGACTTATACCGTTTGTCAAAATCATCACGCTCCAACATACGGGCTACATTGTATGTTGTAGTCAATTCAAGCATCCCTGCCGCACCCAGCGGATTAATCCATTCAGAGTTGAAAACAACCGTTGTTTTTTCTGGATTAAGGATTTTAAAAACCTGATCTTTATAACTTTGAGCATTTTCAAGCACTTGCGCAGGAAGCAATTTTTTGCGAGTTTCGCTTTTGCCCGTCGGATCCCCGATCTGAGCCGTGAAATCTCCGATCAAAAACTGGATATGCGCTCCGAATTTTTGAAAGATGGCCAATTTTTGAAGCAAAACAGTGTGACCCAAATGCAAATCCGGAGCAGTCGGATCGAATCCGGCTTTAACCGTATAGTTTTCCCCTTTTTCAAAATAGTTTTTAAGGAGAGTTTCGATGCGAGCTTCGTCGATAATTTCGGCGGTTCCTCTGCGAATTTCTCGTAATGCGGTTTGAATCATGATTTATCCTTGGTTTCGATACGCGTCGTCGGTACGAAAAAATTGTATGATTTTCCCTTTTTTCTCCAATTTGGAGCGCAAACGGTTAATGTCCGCTTCAAGGGTTTGAAACTCCATCTCACAGTATTGGGTGTGTTCAGATTTCTCTTTCCCCAGTTCGATAGAGTTGATATCGGCTCCCATCTTTGCCATGTACGTGAGCAGATCAGCTAATGAGCCTTGCGCACTTTGCATGCTAATAATGAGATGATAGCGATAATAGTGTTGAGCCTTCCAGCGGACAAACACCATAGGGGTTCTTTTTTCCATCAAAACAGATGCATGTTTGCACATTTTATGATGGATGTGCGCCTTGCCGTCTTGCATAAAGGCGACAATTTCATCCCCGGTTTTTGGATGACAGCAATAATCGAATACCGCATCACTGACACTGTTGTTCGAATAGACTTCCAGTGATGCAAACAGATACGGTTTGAGACGATAACGGTTTCGGGAGAGAAATGCGCCGAATCGTTTGTTTTCCCCTAATATCAGACTAAAACGGTTCACCGTCTCTTTGAGCAGATCCAATTCGCTTGGAATACGGTGCCGCTGATCTTCAAGATGCGTTTGAACAAACAGTTCCTCGATCCGAACCGGATCGGTATTAAAAATGAGGCTCAGGATACTGATCCCCGTCTCCGTGTCGATCGCACGAATTCTTTGGTTGCAGTTGGCACGCATGCTTGCTTTGGCACGCGACGTTTTCACTGCATCAATCCAACTGCATCGGTTGATTTTTTTCGATCCGGTCGTAATTTTTACGATATCACCGTTATGCAGTTCGCTTAATAAAGAGGCTTTTTCTTTGTTAATCAAACACCCCTCGGCACTGTCTCCGATTTCGGTATGCACTGCGTACGCAAAATCGAGTGCTACAGCGCCGCGTGGCAAGGTAAACGATTTTCCTTTTGGTGAAAAAACGCTGATATCGTCACTGAAAAGATCATTTTTAATAAGCTCGTAAAATGCTTCAACCGATTCGTTTTGGTATTGAAGATTATGGAGCCAATCAAGACTGATCGGATTGTTTCCGCCGCTTTTGTATTTCCAATGCGCCGCGACACCCAGCTCTGCCGTTTTGTGCATCTCATACGTACGAATCTGCACCTCAAAAATCGCCGTTGAATCAAAAACAGAGGTATGCAGAGTCTGATAGCCGTTCTCTTTTGGAATAGCAATGTAATCTTTGAAACGTGATGAGAGGGGCTGAAAATTGAGATGAACAAGGCCTAAAACACGGTAACAGTCGATCGGTTTTTTCACCAAAATCCGGACCGCTAAAAGGTCAAGGATCTCATCGATACTGATCCCTTTGCGCTGCATTTTGAGATAAATGGAGTAGTGGTGTTTGACGCGACTGAGGATTTCAAACTCCTCTTCGTTAAATCCGTTCTCCAACATCATTTTGATCAATTTTTCGCAAAAATCGTTCAAACGGGCAGTGATAGAACGGAAGTTCTCTTCCATATACATATCAATCGCCTGTTTCTCTTCACTAAAAAGATACTGAAAACTCAAATCTTCCAGCAAATTTTTGAGAAATGAGATCCCCAAACGGCTGGCGATGGGAGCGTAAACAACCAATGTCTCTTCGGCTATACGATGCTGTTTTGCAAGGCTCAGAGCATCCAATGTCAACATATTATGGAGACGATCACACAGTTTAACGACCAACACACGAACATCTTCGATCGATGCGACGAGCATTTTACGAAACGATAACGCCGAAACAATCAGTTTTTCATCGGAGTTTGAGGGGATAAGCTGTGCATCACGAATCGTATCGATTTTGGTAAGCCCCTCCACCAAATGGGCAACATCGCTTCCGTAGTCCCGTGCAATCTGATCAATCCCGATATGGGTATCTTCGACAACATCGTGAAGCAGCGCCGCAATTACCATCGCTTCATCCCCGGTAATGCTGGCAACGATCGATGCAACCAACACCGGATGAATGATATAGGGCTCACCGCTTTTACGGAATTGATTACTGTGTGCGTGTTGGGCTAATGAAAGGGCATTTTGAACGGCTGTTGAAGAGGCGATGTGTTTATAGAGGTGACCTATGGCCCCCTCAACATCATTGATTTGGGTGATTGTGTCTATATCCAGAGTGTTATTCAATGATGCTACTTTGTCGTTAAATCAGCTTCGTGCTACGAAACCTTTGACGCTGATATGCCCCTCAGCGATCTCCATCAAAGCGATATCAGCCGTTTTGGCTTTTTTGACATCTACGTTTAATTTTGTCGTTGCTCCGTTAAGAAGCTCCTCTGAGCGTTTTGCGACGGCGATCGCCAATTGGTAACGGTCGATATTCGCCGTTTCGAGTGCTTTCGCGGTTAGTTGTTCGAGTCTCATGGTATTTCCTTAGGTTGAGATTTATTTTACGATTGAGCAACGCTCAAAGTTGCCCTGAATAATTTCGAGAAGATTACCCGGTGTGAACATATCACACACGATAATCGGTAATTTGTTCTCTTTCGCCAATGCGATCGAGGTGTCGTCCATCACTTTGATATTATCTTGCAACGCCTCTTCGTAACCCAATGTCGCGAGCTTCACAGCATCTGAGAATTTTTTAGGGTCTTTGGTATACACACCGTCAACTTTGGTCGCTTTGATAATCACTTCCGCACCGATTTCAATCGCACGAAGGGTTGCCGCCGTATCGGTTGTAAAAAACGGGTTTCCTGTACCTGCAGCGAAAACAACGACGCGACCGCGCTCCAAATGACGGGTTGCACGACGAACGATAAACGCTTCGGCAATTTGTTCCATTTTGATCGCACTTTGGACGCGAACTTGCATCCCCTCGTGTTCACACGCTTCTTGCATCGCAATCGCATTGATCACGGTAGCCAGCATCCCCATATAATCACCTGAAGTTCGACGGATAATACCGTCCGCCGCCGCAGTGACACCGCGGATGATGTTTCCGCCACCGATAACGATACCCACTTCAATCCCTGCATCAACGAGAGTTTTAATCTCCCCTGCGATGAATTTCAAAATTTTTGTATCAATACCGTGACCGTTTTCACCGGCTAATGCCTCACCTGAGAATTTTACCAAAACGCGCTTATAGCCCATACAACTCCCTATAAAGCATCTTTGATGTGCCCTGTAAATTACGCGTATTATACTTTATCGTCGCTTTAAGGTTGCTTTGACTACACTAAGCGTCATTAAGGTACAAGGAAAAATGACGTGACGTTTTTGGATACGCTCAAAGGATGGTTCTCTTCTCCATCGACCCATCGCGCACCGCGATACGGACGAGGAATTCATGCACTCCCAAATCCTGAAGAAAAAGAGCTGTTTGAGTCCTCGGCATCGGCATTTATCAATGGAGATATTTTAAGCGGATATGAGTATTTTTTATCCTCACTCATCCATCATGAGAGCAGTTTCCCATCCCCCCATTTGAGCATAGAACGCTTTGATGAGAGTTTGTCGTTTTCTCTGATACAAGGGTCTGCCCTCATTCAAGGCAAGGTGACCAAAACCTCTCTCGAAGCCCATGCCGATATTGCCTTAAGCGAAAAACTTCACGTTGCCATCAAACGCCATTTTTTAGAACGAGATTTTCAGCTTACCTATTGTCGCTTTAGCGAAAAAAACGGTGTCATACAGCTCTCTATTCGTTTGGATAATGCGACCATCACCCCTCAGAAAATTTTTTATCCGCTACGCGAAATAGCCCTGAATGCCGATTTTGAAAAAGAGTTTATTGCCGGAGAATTTGATGAATCTTCTCTCCTTGAGACCTCTCATCTTCTCCCGATTTCTGAGGAACAGATCGCATTGCGCTACCGTTTTATGCATCAATGGATACACGAAACCAAACAAAGTTTGATCGGTTTATTGTCCAACGATAACACCGGCATGACCTCATTTAGCTACCTCTCCTTGCTCTTGCAAATCGATTATCTTTTGCTTCCGCACAAAAAAATGGCTAAGGATATCAGTGAAAAAATCAACGGCTATTTCATGGATGACGAAAAACTCACCGAAGACAAAAATGCCGATTTGGAACAATATCTAAGTGAACTCAGCGCGATGGATATCGACTATTTCTCTACCCAATTTTACGATTCAGCCTATACGTTTTCACCGTTTGAACAAGCGATGCACGATGAGATTGCCGCCTTTATCGATGAATCACTCAGTAAAGTGCGCTGGTATAAAAACAATCGTTCCACTTACGTTATCAGCGTAATTTACCGCTATATCTCCTTGTATATTCTCTACAACTACGGGTTGCACCCTTCGCTTCGCAGTCTATTTCATCTGCATGTGGAAATCTATGCTTCCGATTTCTTTAAAGAGGTCGGTGAAACACCTCTGTATGACTCCGCAACGAAAACACTTAACGAAACCTTGATCGCACAGCGCATCCGAGAATCGATAGTGCCCTACACCGAACGCTACAAAAATTTGAACGATTTTTCCGAACACGTCAACTACAGTGATTTGGATCATTTCAGTCAAAGTTTTTATCTTCAACTCAAAAATCTTGATTATACGGAACTGTAAATGAATACCGCCACCCAAAAAATGGTTGAACAAACAATCGAGAGCATTGTTCAAATCACCAACCCCTACGGTAGCGGAAGCGGCTTTCTCATTGACGGACTTATCATCACCAACTCCCATGTGGTGAGCGGACTCAAAGAGGTACTCATCAGCACCAAAACCCTCCCAAAGACAATCGGAACGGTTGTCTATGACGATCCGGCATTTGATCTGGCATTTATCCGTTCACCGCTTCCGATCGAACACAAGAATCCGTTGATCCTCTCCCAATCTCCTGTGATCGACGGCGACAGCGTGATCGCGATCGGTCATCCCTACGGTTTGAACTACTCCACCACCGAGGGGATCGTCTCGAAAGCCTCACGGCTTCAAGGTGAGGTCGAATACATCCAATTCGATGCCGCCATCAACCCCGGCAACAGTGGAGGACCGCTCCTCAATGATGCCGCAGAGGTGATCGGGGTTAACACCTTTATCATCCAAAATTCCAACAATCTTGGGTTCGCCCTCCCCGCCTACACCCTCAAAGAGGCACTTGATCAATTCAAAGCACTCAACACCGAAGAGGTCATCCGCTGTGTATCGTGTAAGAATCTTATCCATGAATCGACCATCCAAAACGATTATTGCCCTAAATGCGGTACAAAACTTGACGTGGCAAAACGACGCAGAGAAGGATATAAACCCTCGGGAGTGGTTGCCCTTATCGAGAAAATTTTAGGGACATTGCATATCAATGTCACCCTCTCACGACGCTCTCAGCGAAGCTGGCGGTTTGAGCTTGAAAAAACCCGTATCGATATCAACTACTACGACAACGGGATTATCATTGCCGATTCGGCACTGTGCCGTATACCGCAAGAGAACATTGAAGCCCTTTACAATTTTTTATTGAGCGAAAATAGCAGTTTGGAACGGCTTCAATTTTCGATCAACGAAAACACCGTTTATCTCTCTTACATCGTCGTCGATTCATCCTTGAGTGAGACCCATGGGACATGGGCACTTCGAAAACTGTTCGATCATGCCCCGCGATACCAAAAACTTCTCCGTGAACGGTTTAATGCCCTTGAGCCGAAATTTGATGAGTTTGAATAAGCTCTGACACCGCCTCTTTTTGAGGAAAATCGGCTCCCATGCTGATGATAAAGGAGGAGGCTTCCTGAAGAGTCAAGGTTGTTTTTTTGATTTTCGTCTCATCGACCAAAACGGTATACCCGCTCGTAGGGTTCGGAGAGGTAGGGATAAAAAGAACACAGATATTTTCATGACGGTTTAGCAGATACGCTAGAACCCACAATCCCTCTTTAGGATATTCGACCAATACCACCTCTTTTTTTGTCCCGTCTTCTCCGCCGCTGAGCATCGCAGCTAACTTTTTCGAGACCGAATAAACGGAGCGGATAGCAGGAATTTTCTCAAATGTGCTATCGATCATCGAAATAAAAATAGATCGCCCGTATTTCTCGATCGAAAACCCGAGCACGGCAAAAACGGCGACAACACCCGCCATCAATGCCAAGGTCAATTCAAAAGAATCGGTATAATCATGCAAGGAGAGGTATGCACTAATCCCGAGATTTTTGAGATAGTTGACAACAATTATCACCAAAATCAGGGGGAATAAAGACAACGCCCCGACAAAAATATACCGCAATACCAATCTGATCGTCGTAGCCATTAAGCAAACCTTTTTAATATGACAAATTGCACAATTATAGAATACTTTTTGAAACACTTTACTACAATAACGCAACTACAGGAGAACTCATGCACCCATTTGCCGAATTTAAACTCGATTTAGAAACTTTTATCACCGATTTGAACGCTCTTATAGAGATCAATCATAAAACCATAGAGAATTTACTCGCCATTTCAGACAAAACCTATGCCAATTTTGTTCGCCCATTTGATCTGATGGAAGAGGATTTGGAGCTGTTATTTACCCCCTTGTCTCATATCAATGCGGTAAAAAACTCCGAAAGCTCTCAAAAAGTATACGCCGAAGCCCTCCCGATTCTGACCGATTATTCTACCTTTGTGGGGCAAAATCTCGACATTTACGAAGCGTTTAAAACGATCAAAGCCAATGAATACGATACACTCAATACCGAACAGCGCCGGATTTTGGATCTCAATATTCTCCATTTTGAACTTGCTGGGGCGCATCTCGATGATGCGTCCAAAGAGCGTTTGGCCGAAATTAATCTGCGCAAAAGTACCCTCACCAACGACTTTTCCCAAAACCTCCTCGATGCGACAAATGCGTACGAGAAAATCATCACCGATCCCGCCGACGTAGAAGGCATTCCCGAAAGCGATCTCGAAAATGCACGCTTCGAAGAAAACGGCGTCACCAAATACCGTTTTACCCTCCAAATGCCCTCATACATCGCTTATATGACCTACGGAGCTAACCGCGCTATCCGAGAGGAGCTATATCGCGCCTATACGACCCGTGCACCTCAAAACGGAGCCATTATCGATGAACTGATGGCACTTCGACAAGAGAGTGCTACCCTCCTCGGATTTAAGAACTACGCCGAGTACTCCCTCGCATCCAAAATGGCACCAAGCACCGCAAGCGTTTTGAAGTTTTTGAATGAACTGATCGACGCGTCTCGTACCCAGGCTCAAAAAGAGATCGAAGAGCTCCGAGCCATCGCTCCGGACATCGATCTGCAAAGCTATGACACCGCCTATTACGGGGAAATCCTTAAAAAAGCCCAGTACAACATCGACGAAGAGGAGTACCGTCCTTACTTCGAACAGCACAGTGTAATGGAGGGGATGTTTACCTTTTTGAACGAGCTCTTCGGTCTCCGTTTTGTCCGCCAAGATATCAAGTTATGGGATGAAAAAGCTCTCGCTTATGACATCTATGAAGGTGAACATCTCACCGCACGGGTCTATTTTGACCTTGAAGCACGTAAAGACAAACGGGGCGGTGCATGGATGCACAATTTCCAAACCCACCACTGCGACAGTGCGGGATGCACTCACCTCTCCAGTGCATTTGTCGTCTGCAACTTCCCTCCATCCTCCGAGACATCCCCGTCTCTGCTTCGACATGACGATGTCGTCACCCTCTTTCATGAGATGGGACACACGATCCATCACCTCCTCAGTAAAGTCAAAGAGCACGGAGTAAGTGGGGTCAACGGGGTCGAGTGGGATGCCGTGGAATTTCCCTCACAGTTTTTGGAAAACTTCGCCTATGAGCCAAAAGTGCTGAAACTTTTTGCCAAACATTACCAGAGCGGCGAGATCCTCAGCGATGCGATGATCGAAAAACTAATCCGAGCCAAAAATTTCCAAAGCGCCATGTTTATGCTCCGCCAACTCGAATTTTCTTTGTTTGATTTCGAGGTGCATTCCAAACTCTATCAAGGAGAAGAGATCCAAACGCTGCTTGATTCGATTCGAGAGAGAACCGCACTCATCAAACCGCCATCGTACAACAAATTCCAAAACGGGTTCAGCCATATTTTCAGCGGCGGATACAGCGCGGGATACTACAGCTACAAATGGGCGGAAGTGCTTAGTGCCGATGCCTATTACGCGATCGTCGATGAGGGGATATTCGGGAGTGAGCTTGCCCGCAAATACAAAGAGGTCGTCCTAGCACGTGGGGGATCACAAAGTATGCAGGAGCTGTTTGTTGAGATGATGGGGCGCGAATGCGACTCCAAAAATCTCCTCCGTCTCAGTGGAATAGAGTAAATGCGCGCTCTACTCCTACTGGTGTGGATAATCTCAATACTGCAAGGGGTAGAAGTGAAAATAGCGAGCTACAACGTCGAAAATCTGTTTGATATGCACCGTGACGGTACGGAATACGAAGAGTATATCCCTAACGGTGATTGGGGGTGGACGGATGAGATGTATCGGACGAAACTGAACCATACGGCGCAAGTAATCGCAGGTGTTCATGCCGATATTATCGCTTTGCAGGAGATTGAGTCGCTCAATGCGCTTAAGGATCTCAAAGCCGAAATTAACCGCCAAGGGCTCTATTATCCCTACTACGCTTTTGCCAAAACGCGCAACTCAGCAGTAAATGTCGCCCTTCTCAGTCGCTATCCGATCCAAAGTGCCCTCAAATACCCCGTCAACTACAGCGGAAAGTACCGTGATATTCTCGAAGCCAAAATCGACATCAACGGAACCTCTCTGCGCGTTTTCGTCAACCACTGGAAATCCAAAAGCGGTCCCGAGAGTGAACGAATCGCCTGTGCGAAACGTCTTTTATTACGCCTCAAAGAGCTTCCCAAAGATGAGCCGTATATCCTCGTCGGGGATTTCAACTCCCATTTTGAAGAGTACAAAACATTTCTCAAAAGCCGAAAGCTCAACGACACGGAGGGGATCACGGGGATCAACCATATCCTCCATACCGTTGATGAAAAGAACAATCCGATCACCTATACGGCTCTCCAACACGATCAGGGTGCGCACTACAACCTTTGGTATGAGTTAAGTCCCGAAAAACGGTGGAGCCATGAGTTCAGAGGAAAGGGGGAAGGGTTGGACAACATTATCATCCCCCACTCTTTAGCAGATGAAAGAGGGATCGAGTACGTGAGTGGGAGTTTCAACCGATACGATCCGGACTATCTTTTCTACAAAGGGAAAATTTACCGATGGCAGCAAAGCCGTCACTACCCCAAACACCATTTGGGTGAGGGGTATTCCGATCACCTCCCCGTCTTTGCCCTCTTTAGGTTGTAAGGGAATAAGGTTATAATGCACGATATGGTTTTGAATTTTTAGACTCCTGTGATGTTCATCCCAGCGCCAAAGTGATTCGACACTGCAAACAACCGCAAAACAGTCTCGGTGCGGTTCAAGATACACTCAATCAAGTCCAGTGGCTCGAAAAACTCTATAAAAGCCACCCTTCATCCGCCTTAAAAGAACTTTTGCAGCAACAGGCTAAAGCCCTTAAAAAGATTAAAGACACCACTCTATCGGAGTGATCCCCTGCTCGTTGAGATAATGATTACTTCGACTAAAAGGCTTTGAACCGAAAAACCCACGATACGAAGAGAGAGGTGATGGGTGAGGTGCTTTGAGGATTAGATGTTTTCGTGCGTCGATTAGTGCCGCTTTTTTCCCTGCCGGAGCTCCCCATAAAATAAAAACGATATGCTCCCGACGCTCACTGAGAGTACGGATCACCTGATCGGTAAATCGTTCCCAGCCTCGCTCTTTATGCGAAAAAGGCTCACCGGAACGGACGGTGAGGAGAGTATTAAGCAACAATACCCCCTCATCCGCCCAATGGCTCAAATCACCGCTTTTAGGGTACTCGCATCCAATGTCACTCACCAACTCTTTAAAAATATTTTGCAAAGAGGGGGGAAGCGGGACACCGTGCTGAACCGAAAACGACAATCCGTGCGCCTGTCCTGCTCCATGATATGGGTCTTGCCCTAAAATAACGACTTTGACGTGCTCAAATGGAGTGGAGTTGAACGCATTGAAAATAGTGCTTCCCTGCGGAAAAATCGTATAGTGTTTTTTCTCTTCGACCAAAAATGCTCTCAGCTCATCCATATACGGATGGGCAAACTCAGCGCTTAGCGCCTCTTTCCAACTCTCATGAATATTCGGATTCGTTGCCATTATTTGAGAATATCGTCATCGAAAATGACCATTTCGTAAATACTTCGTTTAGTAACAAGCGATTTTTCCGCTGGAACGGTGCTTGAGCTTCGCATCCGTGCAATTTCGGCACGCAATTCAATCAATTCCTGCTCCATCGCTTCCATCTTGTCTTTGAGGCGAATGACGACATCTACCCCCGCGAGATTAACCCCAACTTCGCGAGTGAGTCGTAAAATCATCTTGATTTTCTCAATGTCGCGCTGAGAATAGAGACGAATCCGTCCGTCCGAACGTGAAGGAGTAATGAGGTTTTCCCTCTCATACTGACGAAGGGTCTGTGGATGAATATCCAAAATTTTGGCAACAATACTGATCATATATACCGGTTCGTCAAAATGGTGCATCTTCTACTCCTGCGGCAATGATCTTTTCATCGCTTCGACCAAATCCGGATCGATTTTGTCAACCGGAGGTAAAACGATATTTGCCTTAAGATACAAATCGCCGCGCACATTGCTTTGACGATTCAATACCCCCATCCCTTTGAGACGAAAGCGTTGACCGTTTTTGGTGTTTTCAGGGACTTTCAGAGTTACCTCTTTTTCGAGTGTTTGAATCGTTACTTTTCCGCCGAAGAGTGCCGCATAAAGAGGAACATTGAACGTTTTAACGAGATTATCCCCCTCGCGTTCATACTCAGGATTGGCGGCGACATCGATCCGCAGGTACAAATCACCCACTTGTGAGCCATGTTTTTTCCCTTTTCCGCGAACACGAAGCTTTTCGCCGCTTTTGATCCCTGCGGGGATTTTAATGTCGAAACTCTCTCCCGAGAGGCTGATCGAGTGTTTCCCCCCAAAAACCGCTACCGCGAACGGCACGGTCACGTTGGCATCGATGTCGAGGTTCATCCCCCCAAAACCGCCGCCGCCAAATCCCGCATTTCCGCCAAATCCGCCGAAGCCTCCAAAACCGCCACCTCCGAAGCCTCCACCTCCACCACCGAAGATATTACGCAAAATATCATCTAAATCGACATTTCCGCCCTGACCTCGTGCGAAATCGTGAAAATTTTGGCCGCCGAACATCGAATCGCCGAATTGGTCGTATTTGGCACGCTTCTCTTTGTCGCTGAGAACCTCATACGCGGCATTGATCTCTTTGAATTTCTCTTCTGCGGCTGGGTCTTTGTTGACATCGGGATGATATTTACGGGCGAGTCGGCGGTAGGCTTTTTTGATCTCCGCTTCGCTTGCACCGGGAGATAATTCTAATGTAGTATATAAACTTTTTGACATATTCAATTCCTACCTCATAGTGTATTGTTTTTCTTGGTAAAATTATAGCACTAAGATTGAGTCAATGTCAATCAAGGTTAAAAAGAGGAGTACGTAGATTAGGCTCTTAGAAGGGATACAAAGTTGCGCCGGATCGGCGCAAACTATTTTAGTGTTAATAGACTTCTTTACGATGAGCGATACGGATAATGTGAATAACGAGTCTATCATTGATTTTTTCATAGATAACACGATAATCTCGTAATCGTAAACGATAAAAACCGTCCCACTGCCCTTGAAGCTTTTTGACTTTGGTCAGTTTCATCAACTCTGCTTCATATGCTATATCATAGTTTTCGATAAAGAGTGAAAGCGACTGGACGATAAATACTTTGACTTGATGATCGAGTTTATCCAGCTCTTTTTTGGCGGCGGGATGGAATTCTAAACTATAAGCGGACATTACAGCCCAAGCTCTGCTTTGATAGCATCAAAACTGATTGTCTCAACTGTACTATCACGCACCTCTTTAGAACGTTTGAGCGCGAGTTTGAGATCAAGCGTATCGAAATACTGACTCAGTGCCTCGGCTACCAAATGGCTCTTCTTTTCGCCGAACTCTTCGGAAAATTCGCTCAGTTCGTTTAAAATGTAATCGGGAAGTGTAAAGGTTGCTTTAATCGCTTGCATCACTGTCTCCTATAAAGTATTCCAAATTATACATACTATTTAGAATATAATCAAGTTTAGTTGTAATAAAAAAAGGAGTAGATTCCGTATCAAGCACGGAACCTCAAAGAGGTTGTCGTACCCTATAGGATATGACGAAAAGGAAATTCTAGTGGAGGAAGTGGCGAACACCTGTAAAATAGAGCGCCATACCGTGCTCATCCGCTGCCGCGATGACCTCATCATCCCGCACCGATCCGCCCGGCTGGATAACGGTTTTAACCCCCGCACCTGCCGCAGCGTCGATAGAATCGCGGAACGGGAAGAACGCTTCAGACGCTAACGCTGAACCGCTGACATCCAAGCCCATCTCTTCGGCTTTTTTGAGGGCACAACGTGCCGCATCAACGCGCGATGTCATACCCATACCGACTGCAACCATCGCCGCATCTTTGACGTAAACGACACAATTAGATTTGGTAAGTGACGCCACTTTATAGGCGATCTCCGCATCTTTCATCGCAGATGCGTCAGCAACGTGTTTGGTTACCAGTTTTGCATTTTTGACTTCATCCTCTGCAACTTTGTCCGCATCTTGGAATACAAATCCGCCATCGATATGTTTGAAGTCGATCGCATCGTTGCTGAGGATGATTTTATCCGCACCGTATTCAAACAGCTTCAGACGTTTTTTCGGCTCAAACACTGCACGTGCTTCATCGTCGATACGTCCCGCAATGATCACTTCGAGGAACATTTCGTTCATCTTCTCCGCCAATGCTTTGGTCACGACACCATTCACCGCCACAACACCGCCGAATGCCGATACAGGATCGCATTTCAACGCTTCGGTATACGCATCGAGAAGATTCTCACGAATTGCAAACCCGCACGGATTGCCATGTTTGACAATACATACCGCGTTATCGTTTCCGAATGCCGCCGCAATTTTCACCGCGCCACTGATATCGGTAAGGTTGTTGAAGCTTGCTTCCCCTTTAAGGGTTTTGAAATTTTGGCTAAAGAAGGCGTCAAACTCGTACAACGCCCCTTTTTGGTGCGGATTTTCGCCATAGCGGGTATCCATCACTTTTTTACCGACGATGAACTGTTTTTCTCCCATACCGTTGTTAAAGCGTTTGTTCATGTAGTTGGCGATCATACTGTCATACGCCGCGGTATGCTCATACGCTTTGATCATCAAATTACGGCGAAACTCGACACTGTTTTCACCGTTTGCAATGGCGTTCAATACCAATGAATAATCCGATGGGTCAGTGACGATGATGACGCTATCGAAGTTTTTTGCTGCGGAGCGGACCATCGCAGGACCACCGATGTCGATGTTTTCGATGATCTCTTCGAAATCGTCGGTTTTCTCAATCGTCGCTTTGAACGGATAGAGGTTGACACATACGAGATCGATTGCTTCAACACCGAGTTCCGCAGCTTGGTCGAGGTGTGATTGTTTATCGCGGCGATGCAAGATACCGCCGTGGATGTATGGATTTAGGGTTTTAACACGCCCTTCGAAACACTCCGGAAATTTGGTCACTTCGTCGATCTCGATCGCGGATACTCCCGCATCTTTCAGCATCTTGTAGGTTCCGCCCGTAGAGATAATCTCATATCCGCTTCCGATGAGAGATTTGGCGAATTCAACGATGTTGCTTTTGTCGCTGACGCTCAGCAATGCGCGCTTCATGCAGTTCCTTTGATTGGGTCGTATGCCCATAAATTAATGGTGGGATTGTAGCAAATGGTGGTTTAGGGGAAGGTAAAGTAAGGTAAAATTATTGTATGCAATCCTATAGCCACCCCTTTCCCCCTATCCTCGATCACAATACCAGTATCTTATTCCTCGGAAGTTTCCCCAGTATCGCCTCGTTTGAACAAGCCTTTTACTACGCCCACCCCCGCAATGCCTTTTGGCCGATACTCGAAGAAATTTTTGATGTGCATCTGGAGAATAATGAGGCAAAAAAAGCATTCTGTTTGCAACAAGGAATCGGATTATGGGACGTCATCGGTAGTTGTGAGCGGAGCAATTCAAGCGATACGAATCTCAAAAACTGCATCCCTAATGACTTTGAAAAGCTGTTACGTGATTACCCAAATATCAAAGCACTTGGATTTACGGGGAAGAAAAGCTATGATCTTTTTATGAAGTATTTTAAAGATTTAGAGATAGAAAAAATCTTGCTTCCCTCCACGTCGCCAGCTCATGCTGCGATGAAAAAAGAAGAGAAAAAAGAAATTTATAAAAGTTTTTTAGTACGCTATCTTTAATGATATCGTCATTCCCGACTTGATCGGGAATCCAGCTTTTTGTGGGGATGGATCCCCGGGTCAAGCCCGAGGATGACAAAGTAACTTAACTTTTTAACTCTCTAAGACCTGCTCAAAAATATTTTTTGCCGTCTTCCAACGGTCTTCTTTAGAATGCATCATAACAATCACACAATCTTTCCCGTCTTTTTTCGCCCGTGCGATCAAACATGCTCCGGCTTTTGAGGTATATCCCGTTTTAATCCCTACGGCATATTCGTATCGGTTTAGCAATCGGTTGTGGGTATAGGCCCAAAATTTCTTGTGGGTATTTTGTGAGTAGTAGGTGTAATTGTTGAGTTTGCTGATCTCGTTAAATTTACGATTTTTGACCGCATACTCTGTCAATTTCATCAGATCATTCGGCGTTGAATAGTGATCTTTATCATCATAACCGCACGGATTTTCAAAATGGGTATGATTCATACCAATCCGCTTGGCCTGAGAATTCATCATTTTTACGAAATTCTCTTCATCCCCGCCGACTGCAATCGCAATCGCTTTTGCCGCGTCATTATCCGACTGGATCATCGCTGCTTTAACTAAATCACCGAGCAAAATCTGATCACCGCGCTTATACCCTGCAATAGTCGGTTCGACCTTGGTCATTTCTTTGGTAATGGTGATAACGTGATTCATTTTACCGCTGTTGATCGCGAGCAAAGCAGTCATCACTTTTGTCAAACTGGCCGGTTTTAGATTTTTGTCACCCTCTTTGGAATACAAAACATGTTTGGATTTTAAATCTTTAACCACCATTGCATCAATCTTTAGATTATCCAGTTGATGTTTATCGATAGCACCAAACAGACTAATGGATACTGCAGCACAAAGTCCTAAAATTTTTATAATCATTTTTATTATCCTTCACATTCTATTATCGCTTTAAGCAAACGACGTGCCAATATCGCCTATGCACGGCGCTTTTCAAGCCATAAAACACATATCAGTGTTATCAATGTTCCGACAAATACGATACTGTATCCTGTCGGCCAATCGTAATGATACGAAAGAACCAACGCCAAAGATACAAAAAACCATCCATATCCCCATCCAAATAATATCGGCTTAATTCGCTTTTGCAATAATGCAACCAAAGCGGGAGCGATTAGAAGTGTAAAGACCACAAGTACACCTGCCAGCGGAACAGACGTCGTAACCGTCACCGAAAGAAGTGCAAAGAAAAAAAGCTCTTTAAAGAATCCGCTGAGTTTTGGATAAATGAAATAATAAAGCAATGCAATAACACTATAGATTCCTGCCGCTTTTAAAATTTCATCATTCATAACGAACAAAATATCATTGGCCATCAAACGTTTAAAAAGCTCATCTCCCTCACTGCCGGCACTTAGAACAATCATTACCGAAGAAGCTCCCAGCGCATACAATAAACCGATAAACGCTTCGATATGGCGGCTTTTTTGGCTGGCATACGCAATCAGTAAAGCAGCACTCAGCGCAAAAGCCAAACTCAGGGGGACTTGGTACTTTCCTTCGAAAAAAGCGCTGCTGATCGCGATTCCTACGGCTGCAATCTGCCCGACCGCGAGGTCGGTGAAAATCACCCCGCGACGAATGATCTCCAAACCAAAAATCGTGTGGATTCCGACGAGGATAAAGGCCAGTATCAGAACCGGCCATAAAATTTCTAACGCGGACACGTTTGTGCCACCAAAGTATCAAACCATTTATCCAATGAGCCGTTTCCTGCATCATGCGCTAAAACAACGACTTTAGCCCCCGATTTTTCGGCAATAAACTGCGCTGTTTTTGGTTCATGATAATCATCTTGGGCAATCAACGGAATCTTTTTGCTGCGGATTTGAGTGATCACTTCCATCGTATGCTTGGAACTCGGCGAAATACCCGGTAACGGCTCAATCGTAGCCGCTGTATGGATACCATAACGGTTGAAAAAGTAATTGAAGAGCTCATGATACTGAACGACTTCAGTATTACGGCATGGTGCCATTTGTACATCCCATTGTGTCAGCTTTTCCGACCAATGTTTTGTGAATGCTTCGTAATTGGCATGATAGATATTTTTGTTAATCGGATCCATAGCGGAAAGTTTCAGCATAATCACTTTTGCCAGTGTCGGCATAATATGAGGATCAAGTGAATAGTGAGGATTTCCCTCAGCATGGATATCTCCCTGAGCACGGCTTAGCGAAGCCGGTTTATCGATCATTTTGACGTATTTGGAAAGATCCAAATATCCCTCGGAACCCTGAACGATTTTAGCGTTGTTGGCCTGAGCCAAAAGGGGCGGAATCCACCCGATCTCCAAACCACCCCCGTTGAGGATCAACAAATCGCTTGATCGCAATACCCCGATGTATGAGGGACGAGGTGTGACAAAATGGGGATCAGAGGAGGCAGAGGCGATAACGCTCACCTCGGCTTTATCACCTGCTACGGTTTTCACCAATTCACCGATATACGGGTACGCCGCAGCAACATGAACCGATGCGAACATCGGCAGCGAGCACAACAGTGCAAGAGCTATTTTTTTCATTTGGTTTCCTTAAAATGCGTGAGCGCCGTGAGCGCCAAGTTCTAATGTGTAGTTGAGCATCACTTCGTGAATCGTTTTTGCCTGATCGTCGATGGTTTTCGAATGATCCTGATTGTATTGGAGGCGGAAGCGGGAAAATTCGAACGGTTTGTATTCGAGTTTGACACTGGTGCGATGCAAGTTATCGATACTTGTTAAAGGATTGTCTGTACGATTTTGATAGATATCATCGTAACGAACGCCCGTTGCCCAGTTTTCATCGATTTTATAGAGCAGTTCGCTGTAATACCCTGATTGTTTTTGGGTCATACTCTCAATATCTTTATCACGCTGCATCCATTCGTTTTGCCAAATTAGCTGTCCGTAGTCCGCAAGCGGATATTCCAGTGTCAGATCAGCTCCGTAGACACGTGTTTGACCGTAATTGCTAAAACTATCGGGAATCGGGTGGCCCGATCCATCGAGATTTTGAACTTCCGATTTTCCCTGAGCATAGCTGAGCCCTGCCAAGAGTGTTGCGGCTCCGACATCGGTACTGGTTTTCAGATACCCTACAGCGGTGGAAGCCGACTCTTTGGCACTGAATCCCTGATCCGGATTGCCGTTAAAGAGTTCAAACCCAGCCATCAGATAAAGCGGTGTAGGGGCTACCCACTGAAGCTGTGCCCCCTCGCCTCCAATGCCATCAGGACCGAACAGAGCATTGTTGATAAGTTCTTGATCTTCAAAGTTCCATGCGTGGTGGTGTTTTTCATTCACCCGCCCGAAAGCACTTTTAAATTTCCCCGCTTTAAAACGGAAACCGTAATCGAGTGCACGTGTGACGAAATAGGCCTCTTCGATTTCAACTTCGCCGTCACCGTGAATATGGAAAATAGCGCTCGCATCCAAATACGGATCAACCGTCGAACTCATCGCTACTTCGGCATAATTGAGATTAAATCCATCTTTTGCATTAAACGGTATCTCCATATCTCCCGATTTAACAAATCCCGGGATAGAAGCATCAGCGTATTTGTCGTTGCCAATATTTCGTGATGTATATCCGCCGTTTAGGATCAATGCAATATCTGGGAGTAATGTCGTCACCGAAGTTGTCGGCGCTTTTTCCATCGATTCAAGCGACTCTTCCTGAACTGCCGACTCCTTTGGAGCTTGCGCTTCCAATGTTGCAATATGCTGTTGCATCTGCGCTAATTGCTGCTGCAACTGCGCCATTTGCTGTCTTAACTCTTCCACCTCAGTATTACCGGCAAACAATGCACCGGTGCATACGAGGGAGAGTACGGTTTTTTTGACCATAGTTTCTCCAATATAGGTATAAAAATAATAATGATTTAGATGTGTAAAAAGTTACAAAGAGGGAGGTGCACGAGCATCGAAGGAGGTATGAATACGCGCTTGCACACGTGTAAAATCGGGTTGGATAATAGCATCAAATTGGGGGGTATTAAAAAGAATCGGCTCAGAGATAGGGGCATCCGCTCCGCTCATCATATTGTACGCATAACATTTGACACAATTATCATGTTCATTTAAATCATGGTGGATATGAGTATTGGCGATACTCATCGATGCCATAAACCACAATAGTAAAATTAAGCGCAAGCGAATCTTTTTCATAATCGCGATTATAACCAATATTCCACAATCAATTTCGTTTCGTTATAATGAGTCATGCAAAATATAGCGTGCGCATCGATCGAGATTATTGACAAAGCGGGCAAAACTCATATTGTATGCAGCGGTGCGTGGACCATAGAGTCTCTCGGTGCTCTCAGTGGGCAATTTGAACATTTTCATCCGACACATGAGCTCATATGGGATTTAGGAGCTATCACTGCGATTGATACCGCCGGAGTTGCCCTTTGGCAAAACATCAATGAATCTTTTCAAAAACAGGGATACAATCCTACCATTATCCATGCAAAAGAAGAGTATATTCATCTCTATAATCTCCTCTATTCTTCTCCCTCAAATGCCCTGACACCTCCTCCGCTCCCCTCACGGCTCTATCGCATCGGAAAAGCGGCTTATGAAACCTATAGCGGAATCCTCGCATTTATAGCTTTTTTGGGCGAAGCATTTATCTTATTATTTCATACTCTGCGCCATCCGCATCTGATCCGTTATCGCTCCATCGGAGCCCATATACTCGAAACCGGAGCCAAAGCACTTCCGATCATCGCAATCAGTGCTTTTTTGATCGGGGTCGTCGTCGCCTATCAAAGTGTTGTGCAACTCCAAAAATTCGGAGCCGATATTTTCATCGTCGATACGATCGGAATCTCCCTCACCCGCGAGCTTGCCCCGCTTATTACCGCAATTGTCGTAGCAGGTCGGAGCGGTTCGGCATTCACTGCCCAAATCGGCACGATGAAAATGACTCAAGAGATCGACGCGATGAAAACAATGGGATTTGATCCGTTCATTTTTCTGGTATGGCCGCGCGTTATAGCATTGATGATTGTGATGCCTTTGCTCATTTTCTTTGCTGATATGATCGGTATTTTCGGAGGAATGGTGATCGCTGCTACCCAATCGCATCTGAGCTTTAGTGAATTTACCCACCGTTTACAGGGAGCATTGGCACTCAAACACTACCTCATCGGAATTATCAAAGGACCGTTTTTTGCCTTTTTGATCGCTTTTGTAGGGACGCATAGAGGGTTTCAAGTCTCTATGAATACGGAGAGTATCGGTCAATACACGACCAAAAGCGTCGTTAACGCCATATTTTTGGTCATTGCGTGTGATGCCCTTTTCTCTGTACTCTTGACGGAGTTAAAATTATGAGTTCAACTCTAATCCGTGTTGAAAATGTGACGACCGCTTTTGGCAATAATATCGTCCACGATCACGTCAGCTGTACCGTTCGACACAATGAAATCTATGCCCTCCTCGGAGGAAGCGGATCAGGCAAATCGACTCTAATGCGGGAAATGATTTTATTGGAGCACCCTAATAGCGGAACAATCGAGATTTTTGGACACGATCTTTCAACCATTACCCCTCAAGAAGCGTTTGAATTACGACGATCATGGGGGGTGCTATTTCAATCCGGAGCACTCTATTCTTCCCTCACAGTCGGAGAAAATATAGCTCTGCTGTACAAAGAGTACACCACCCTCTCCCCAAACCTCATAGACGAACTGATCCGCCTAAAAATTAATCTCGTCGGACTTCCGCCTCATGCCGCTTTTCTTTATCCCAGCGAGCTCAGCGGAGGGATGATAAAACGTGCCGCTCTCGCCCGCGCCCTCGCTCTCGATCCGAAGCTCCTCTTTTTGGATGAGCCGACATCAGGGCTTGATCCTCTCAGTGCGCGTCAGTTCGACGAGCTTATTTTGCAACTTCGCGATTTGTTGGGATTAACGGTGGTGATGGTGACTCATGATTTGGATACAATTCATCATATCGTAGACCGATTCGTACTGTTGGGTGACAAAAAGGCGATTGCCGAAGGGACCGTTGAAGAGGTTCTGAATGTCGATCATCCGATTGTCGATTATTTCTTTCAAAAGGGGTCATATGGAATCACGCGTTAATTACACGGCAGTGGGAATATTTGTCATCCTTTTTAGCGTTTCACTCACCGCGTTTGCTTTTTGGCTTGGAAAGTACAATCAAGACGAAGCAGAGTATCACCGCTATAAAGTTTTCATCACTGAATCGGTCTCAGGACTATCACCCGAAGCAGCCGTAAAATTCCATGGTGTCGATGTCGGTAAAGTCGAATCGATCCAAATCAACCCGCATAACAGTGAAGAGGTAGAATTAACCCTAAAAATCCAAAAAAACACTCCGATTAAAACCGATTCACGCGCTATTCTCAAATTTTACGGTATTACGGGACTGGCATTTATCGAGATTGCAGGCGGGTCTCGAACCGCATCTCTTCTGCGAGCTGAAGGTCACAGCATCCCAACGATCCCCACAAGTCCTTCACTCATCACACGGTTGGATGAATCACTGAGCAACGTCGCATCAAAACTCTCCACGACACTCGATCATGCTGATCGCCTCTTTAGTGATCGAAATGTCGAAAACGTCGCACAGGCATTGGATCACTTACGCTCCTTAACGGCGCAGATGGATGAGTACCAAGGTCAAATCAAACAAATTTTAGCCCAGAGTGCCACCCTCGAGAACAACGCAACGCAATCACTCTCTGCCATGAAAGAGGCAGCAGGAAGCGTCAAAAATACCTCAACCAATTTCAACACTCTCATCCAAACCAAAATGACGACGACTCTCCAATCTCTCGAAGCCACCTCCAAAGAGAGCCATTCTCTGATCAAAAAGCTTGAAGCAAATCTTGACCGAGGTGATTATGATCTGCGTGCCGTTTCAGAAAGCGGTGAGTTGAGCTCCCTCTTGGAACAAACTCGTACTTTAACCACCGAGATGGAGAGAACGCTGCAATCCTTACGCGAAAGCCCCTCAGACCTACTGTTCAAAAAATCAACTCCGAAACCGGGACCAGGAGAATAACCAATGCGACTCTCTATCTGTACACTCTTCATCGCGCTACTTATGATGGGATGTTCATCCACAACCCCCTCAATCAATGAATACACCCTTCTATCATCGCGAAATACCCCAGATGCCCATCTGCCTCTCACGCCAAAAACTCTCAATATTGCCCCTCCCAAGGCACTCTCGTCTCTCAATTCCAAAAGTATCCTCTACCTGCGCAATGATACGGAATCGGGAAATTACCTCTATAGTCGATGGAGCGATACGCCTGCGGCGTTAATCCAGCGCTCCCTAATACACTCACTGCAAAATGACAACCTCTTTTCAAGTGTTTCGCCCACCTCATCTCTGAGCCAATCCGATTGGTTGGTCGAATCCGATTTAGACGCCTTTTATCATCGTTTTGTGGAAGATAGAAGCGAAGGGTACATCGATATCACCTACCGCCTCATCAATCCGAAAACAAAACAGATTATCGCGTCAAAACGTTTTACGATTACGACCCCTGCACATTCCAATGATGCGATAGGAGGAGTCGATGCACTCAAACATGCCCTTCTAGAACTCAATATCCAATGTAGCGCATGGCTAACTACCTTGATCAAGGAGAACCAATGAACCCAAAAATAGCGATCCTCTGTTCCGGAGGAGACGTCTCGGGGATGAACCCCGCCTTAAAGCGGTTTGTCGAATACGCTTTTGCCAAGGGGTTGCAGCCCTATTTCGTCCGAAACGGTTATGAGGGATTGATTGATAATCTCATAACCCCTGCCGATTATCACGATGTTTCGGGAATCATCACCCGAGGAGGGACAAAAATCGGTTCGGCCCGATCGATGCGCTTCAAAGAACCCTCCTACCGAGCTATTGCCGCTGAGAATCTCCGTTCTCACGGGATCGATAAACTGATCGTGCTCGGCGGAGATGGAAGTTTTCGTGGGATGGAGCGCTTTTACCATGAGAGCGGAATCGCTTTTTGCGGCATCCCCTCTACGATCGACAACGACATCAACGGAACAGACTATTGTCTGGGGGTCGATACCGCGTTGGGTGTGATTCGCGATGCGATCGATCAGATACGCGATACCGCATCGTCATTTCATCGTGCATTCGTCGTCGAGACGATGGGACGGGAATGCGGTTATCTCGCCCTCATCACCGCCATCACATCAGGTGCCGAGATGTGTCTCATCCCTGAAATCCCAATCGATATCCATGAATATACGGGATGTTTCAAATCTCAGATAGCCAAAGGACGCGATTACTTTATTGCCGTTGTTTCCGAAGCGCTTGATAGTAATGCCGTAGCTAAATGGTTTGAAAAAGAGTTTGGATTTGAATCGCGGGTTACGGTGTTAGGACATATTCAACGCGGTGGGAATCCGAGTGTGTATGATCGCTTGATGGCGTACAAATTCGTCACCTATGCGATCGATGCACTATTGGAAGGAAATAACCACTCGATCATTTGTTATAACAAAAGCCATTTCAACTTTAAAACAATTGACGAAGTAGCACTACACCCTTATACATTGGATGAAGAGTTGCTCAGCCTTGGGCGTGAGCAATTTCTTCCATCGCACTGTCAAATGTAGGATAATTAAAGATAAATCCGGCTTCCTGAAGCACTCTGGGATAGACCTCTTTGGAATCAAGCATAACCGTTGATCCTTCACCAAAAACGAGCTTGACTACCCATGAGGGCATATCAAAAAAAGTGGGACGATTCAAAATATGCCCCATCGCTTTGGTCTGTTCTAAATTACTGATCGGTTCAGGAGAGGTGAAATTAACAACTCCCGATATCTCTGTATGATCGATCAAAAAAGCCGCCGCTCGGACCAGATCTTCTAAATGGATCCATGAAATCATCTGAAATCCGTCTCCCATTTTCCCGCCGAGTCCCATTTTAAACGGAGGGAGCATTTTTGCCATAGCCCCCCCGCCTCTTCCATATACGACTCCAAAACGCATGGCACATACCCGTGTCAATTCAGATTGCGCATGAAATGCCGTATATTCCCAATCTTGGACGAGTTGACTCAAAAAATCGTCCCCGATATTATTGGAACTCTCATCGTGCTGATGATGTGCATCGTAAATGCCGACCGCTGAGGCATTTAAAAGGGTATGGGGAGGAGAGTCGCATTTTCCGATCGCCTCCACCAATTTTTGGGTCGTTTCCAGACGGCTTTGGCGCAAAAGCTTTTTATAGCTTTGGGTCCAACGCCCCAAAATATTTGCTCCCGCAAGGTTAATGAGCACATCGCACCCGTCTAATTGTTGGACAATGGTTTCGACCGATGTAGTGTTTCGAACGCTCAATGCGATGACCTGATCTCCACGCCCTTCAAAAAAAACTTTTAAGGCACTCCCTACAAACCCGCTCATTCCGCAAATTGCTATTTTCATTCTGATCCCTTTAACATATCCCATTGTAACCCTAAGGGATGCACGAAACGTTTAAAGATATAACTGGTTTTTAGATTTAAACAAATTCTAAAAGGGAAACCGAACAAGAGTGAAAATAAAAGGAAGAGATTGAAAAAAGAGGGAAAAGATACCCCACAATGGGGGTAACTTAGAGAATCAGCCGCAAGAAGGGACGTTTCCTGAGTCAGAACCGTACATGAACAAGAAATCGCGAAGATCTTGTGCTTGGCTTTTGAATCCATCACCATTAAAGAATGGCTCCGCTTTTGTTCCGGCATGTTTTTTAATGATAGAAGCACCACCGTTAGCGAATAGCTCATCCCACTCATCTTGTGTATGCATAGCAGCACCTTTAGTACCATTACCATGACAACTTTTACATGTTTTCAAATATGCTTTTTGACCTTTTTTGTCATCAGCAGAAACCGTTGAACTCATCATACCTACAGCAACAACTGCCGCAAGAAAAAGTGAAGTTGACTTTTTCATATCATTCTCCTTGGTTAATTTTAAGACACCTTCACCGTTTCCGAAAAAAGGATGAAGGTGTCTTGGTAGGTTAATATCATATCGGATAAAGGATAAACAGAGCTTTAACAACATCTTAATTTGATACTTTTTTGGCTTTTTTATCAAAAATGTATCAATTATTCACTTTTATCATCAAAGGTTTCTTCTTTGAGCATACTCACTTGAACTTCACGACGAATCTTCTCTTGACGGATTTTTCGGTACGCTTTATATTGCGCTTTTTTCAGCTCATCACCGCTTATACCGACCTCTGCACCGATCTCCTCAGGAGAGAGCCCCGCTTCATTCATCATCACCATGCGAAACTCTTTTTTGGTCAAATGACGTTTAAGCGAAGCATACAATTCTCGCTCGTCATCGCCGATCTCTACTGCGCTGCATTCATAGATCCGTGCCAATACTTCACGAATCGTTTTAGTCGGGTTGTAACGCAACCATAGTGAATTTTCCAACATTATAAAAATACCTTTGTGTTTATTTTTTTATTACGCCATCGGAGCAAAGCCCCGTTTGGCTACGCTAACGCTGAGTTTCACCCAAGGGGCACTTCGCCCTCGGCGGGAAGCCCGCGCACACTTGTATGCTTATGCAAACACTTTACCTATTATTTGAGTGAGGTCTTTGGTATCGACGATCACATTCGCCTCTTTTTTGAGGATCTCTTTGGCGCAAAACGCCACACGGGTTCTGGCATGAGCAAACATCGAGCGATCATTTGCACCGTCACCCACCACCATCGTCTCCGCTTCGGTGATACCAAAAAGCCCTTGCAACCGCACCAACATATCCCCTTTGGAGAAATCGAACATCATATCCCCGCCGACAAGCCCGGTGAGCTTCCCCTCTTTGGCATGAAGTACATTGGAAAAGTCCGCATCATAGCCGAGAATATTTTTGGCGTACGAGGTCGCGCTGCGGAATCCGCCGCTGAAACAGACCACTTTGATACCGCGCTCTTTTAGTGCCGCAATCGTCTCTACCGCACCGTTCATATACGGCAAGTTTTGGCAAATCTCTTCGACCAGACCAAACTCCAACCCTTTTAAAAGACCGACACGTTCTTGAAGACTCTGAAAAAAATCGAGTTCACCGTTCATTGCCCGTTCGGTGATTGCACTTACCTGTTCACCGATTCCGAGTGCTTCGGCAAAAAAATCGATGGTTTCACCATCCATCAACGTCGAATCAAAATCAAAAACCGCTAATTTTATCAAAATAGATTTCCCACAATTTGTTATAATGACGCAATTATATCCAAAGGCACCTTTTGTTCGAAACCTTTATCGATAAACTACGTAACAGTACCTACATTACCTTAGAGACAACCCCATCACGTTCTGC
>NZ_JAEMQA010000088.1 GCF_022759005.1 Sulfuricurvum sp.
GCGGTAACATTAAGGTCGAGGGAGCAATTACCCTTCGACCTTTTTTATTCTTTTCGATAGCGTAAAATATTTTTCGAATTTTCTTTGTAGATTTGTTCTAATAGAATTTTTTTTATGAAATTGACACAACAAGACATGGCAGGTATTTTAGACATTACTACCGCAACACTCCGAAACTGGCACAAAGATAAACCGAATCTCTATAAGATTGTCATGCAAGGCTTTGCGGTCGAGGATGTGAAAAAAACACTTCAAGAGAGTATGGAAAAGATAGAGAGTGCGGGGGAAGAGAAGAGGAAATAGCCGTTCATGGTGAGCTTGTCGAACCATAAATTAGCCCTTCGACAAGCTCAGGGCGAACGGAAGCTGGATTCCCAATCAAGTTGGGAATGACGAATAAAAAAAATTTGGATGGCAAAAAAGTTATACCATACTTTTAACCAAATAGATTCAATCCTTTCTCCCTCTCAAAACGATCCACCCGAGCAATGATGTTGCCGCAATAAGAGACGCTGGAGCATACGGATCACCGCTGAGTTTTTCGAGCGATGTCATCAAAGCGGGGGTAACTCCCCCGACGATCCCTGCCGCACTCCCCAAAATAACCGCTGTAAAGGATGCACGATATCCGTGATACTCTAAAGCGCTAACCGTAGAAGCGAATATGGGGGCTTGGTAAGCGCACAAGAAAATCACCATTACTACCGCTCCCGCCAATGCTATCCAATACCCTCCGATACTCATCCCGACCATTAATGGATAGATACCGAGTGCCAATGCCAAAGCTGCCGTGCGCATAACGCGAAATGAACCAATTTTATCGGCAACTATCGCCATAAGCGGGATAAACACTACCCCTACAATAATCGATAAGGTATTAATCTGCCCCGCTTGCGCTTTTGAGAGATGGGCACTTTTTTCCAGCCAAATCGGAAGATACACAAATACCGTGTAATAAAAAATCCAGATCGATGAAGCGACGGTGAGGAACTGCCAAAATTCACGTCGATGGTGACGCAAGATCGCTATAATGGGAAGCGTTTTATCATCACTGGGAACATAGTTATCGGCAAGATTTTGGCGAAGATAGAGCCCCGCCGCCGCAATCACGATACTCGCCCAAAACGGGATTCTCCATCCCCATTCTCCCATCGCCTCTTCACCTATGTACCACAGCAACGCACCGCATAGCCCTGAGCCCAATGCCATACCGATTTTGGCGCCGACCGAGACAAACGAGCCGTAAAGATTTTGGCGATTAAGGGAGGATTGTTCCACGAGGTAGACGATGGAGCTGGCATACTCACCGCCGACGGAGAGCCCTTGGATCATCCGAAGCAGTACCAACAAGATCGGAGCCACAATCCCTATCTGCGCATACGTCGGTAAAAACCCGATTAAAAAGGTGGGAAGCGCCATCATGAGAAGCGAACTCATCAGAGCATATCGCCGACCGATGCGATCTCCGATATGACCGAACACCAACGCACCGATAGGGCGCATAATCATCCCTGCGGCAAATGCACCAAAAGAGCCTAATAGAGAAAGAAATGGATCGTGTGATGGGAAAAAGAGGTTCCCCATCATCACCGCCAAAAAGCCGATGAGGGCAAAATCGTAGTATTCGATAACGTTGCCAATAATCCCTGCGGCGATGATTTTCTTTTTTGATGTCATAAGTTACCCTTAAAGCTTCTCTTTCTTTTCTTTTTAACAAGAAAAGAAACAAAAGAAAATCGCCCTCACACCAGAACGCTAGCGGTACGCGTTTGCCCTACGGCACGCGACCTTGCTCTTGGTATGGTGTGAAGGCTTTGTTCACTATTTAGAGAATCCACCCACCGCCGAGTAATTTTTCTCCCTCATAAAAGACCCCCGCTTGTCCGGAGGCAACACCGAGCACCGGTTCATGCAACTCAACTACCGCATGATCGCCATCAATTTTAACCCTGCACCGTACCGCAGTCGTGCGATAGCGAAGTTTGACATCGCATTCAAACTCACGCCGTGTATCAAACATATTCACCCGCTCCAGCTCAACTCGATGACACTCCAAATCTTCACGCTTGCCCACGACGATTTGATTCGTCTCAGGTTTGATTTCGACGACGAAATGGGGATCATGCGCACCGTTGACGGTGAACCCTTTGCGTTTACCGATCGTATAGTGCATGTATCCTTTGTGTTTACCGACGATTTTGCCCTCCATATCGAGAACGTCCCCTTCTTGATCGACAGAGACATAGGGTTTAAGCACATCCATATAGGTCGTTTCGACGAAACAGATTTCACTCGATTCACTTTGGGATGCAAACGACTCCAACCCTTCAATGCCCGCGGCAAACGCTTTGATATCCGCTTTATGGCGTTCCCCTAAAGGGAACAATAATCTTGGAACCAAAGCAGGATCGATATAAAAAAGAAAATAGCTCTGATCTTTCGTATCGTCATGCGCTTGAAGGAGATATTGTCCGTCATGACGGATATAATGCCCCGTCGCTACATAATCGGCTCCGACACAATCGGCAAAAGCTACCATCGCTCCGAATTTGATATTGCGATTGCACAACGCGCACGGGTTCGGCGTTTTCCCCGATTTGTACGTTTCGATAAACGGGGTAAAGACTTTTGCGTCAAACTCCTCTTGTAAATCAAGAATATGGAGCTTCACTCCTGCAAAATCGGCTGCCCTCTGGGCACGTGCTTGATGGATTTCATGGTAACCCGGCTTGGAATGGAGTTTCATATAAACCCCCTCTACCTCATACCCCTGCTCTTTCAAAAGGAGAGTCGAAACGGTCGAATCGACCCCGCCGCTCATCCCGATCAATACTTTTTTGCCCATTAACTGCTTCCTTGTCCGGCATAAAGATTCGCGTCGTCCAAATGGGAAGAAAGCGCTTTATAATATTTGGTATCAGTTAGCCCTTCTTGCTCCATCGTTTGGACTTGAAAGATCAATGATTTCTCAATCTCGCGAACCACAAAGGAGAGATCATCGGTTAAATTGATGAGTTGAACGTCTTTCGCATCAATCATCCCCTCCGCCAACATTTTATCTTTGATAAATTGCACAAGCGGGGCATAAAATTCGGTTCCGACCACAAACAGTCGTACCCCCCAAACTTTTCGCGTTTGGATGAGGGTAAGCGCTTCAAACATCTCATCAAGCGTCCCGAATCCGCCGGGAAAAATGACGTATGCCATCGAGTATTTGACAAGCATCACTTTTCGGGAGAAAAAGTAATCGAAACTTTGTCCCTTGGTGATATAAGGGTTAGGGTGTTGCTCTGTCGCCAGTTCAATATTCAAACCGATCGATTCGACGGCTTCGTGTTCATACGCACCGCGATTGGCGGCCTCCATGATTCCGGGTCCGCCACCCGTAATAATATTGTAACCGCGTGCTCCGAGCATACTTGAGAGGCTCATTGCCTGTTGATAATAAGGGTGGTTTTCATCTAAGCGTGCGCTTCCGAAAATCGTCACCGAAGGACCCAAATCTCCTAATTCATCAAAACCCTGCACAAAGTCAGCAATAATTTTAAAGACACTCCAAACGTCTGCTGATTTTATGTCTTTGACATAACGGCTACTTTCATAGACTTTTTTTTTGCCATGTCGTGGCACCATTTCTATCCTTTTAACTTATTGAGACGATCCCGTTTCGTTCCAATGGAGGTAATTTGCACTCCGAAATTTCCATCCACAATGACCACTTCGCCTTGAGCGATGACATGATCATCAACCAAAACATCGAGTGGATCATTCGCCAGCTGATTAAGCTCGATAACCGAACCGATATCCATACTGAGGACATCTTTGAGGAGCATTTTTTTCTTCCCGATTCGAACGCGGACGGGAAGTTTGACCCCCATGATCAAACCGATGTTTTTCATCTCGCCATCATCGAGTTTGACCGCCGGTTCAGCAGTAGGCGCATCAAAAATATTGCCGCTCGGTGCCGCAGACTTGGAGGCAGGTACTTGTTCTCCGTTTAAAGCGCTATTCACGGCTTCATCAATCGCTAACATCATCAACGAGTTGATCGATCCGAGTGAAAACGTAAATACATACATTTTTGCATATCCGTCAAGATTGACTTCACCGCTTTCAGGGATAAACTGAGCTTTCTCGGGTTTGATCGTCAATTTCGGAAGCTCTTTTTGGGATGCCAAGGTCGTACTCATGGCTCCGACGATATTGGAGACAATCTCTTTGGTCGCATCGATATCTTCATCGGACATATCATCTTTACCCTCACCGTCACCGCCGAGCATCATATCCCCTAATGCAGTTGCCAACCGAGGAGGCATCATCACGATTCCCCGACCGGCTGTAGGACCACTGAAGCTTACATGAATTTGAGCAATCGGAGGGATAACGTTAGAGATGATGGAGATATCTTCTGCCTCTTTAAGGGTAACCGTAGGCGCTTGTCCGGTAAGCCCCTCGATTGTTGCCGTCGCTTCGCTCGCAAATACACTTGAAAAATCACTCATCGTCGTCCTCCTCATCTTCAACTGGTCCGCGTATCATCTCTTTTACCCCGCTGATACGTGCTTTTCGTCTATTTTCAAACTCTTTAAGTGCCCGTTTGACTGCATCTTTTTCAGTTTCGATCAATGAAGTAATCTGGATCGATTTATGGAAGCGGCGTAACCCCATTCGACCGACAAAGCGCTCTTTTCCGTCCACACTGACATGTACGATGTCATCCGCCGGAATGTTGAGGCGAATTATATCCCCCTCACCTAACTCTAACAATTCGCTCAAACTTAACTCCGCCTCCCCAAGGTTCACTTCAACGTTGACATGTGCCCCCCCAAGGAGAACTTGAAGCTCTTGGTTACGGCTTTTTTTTGAACTGGTTTCGTTCAGCATCAAATCGCGACTTGCCAACTTCGGCAAGATAGGCTCCAACGCGATAACCGGATAACAAATGTTCATCATCCCCGAACTGTGCCCGATGATAATCTCCATGACGACCATCACAACGATCTCATTTTGGGCAACAATCTGGACGACGTTCGGACTCGATTCTTTCGATTCAACCTGCGGGTAGAGATCAGTAACAGGTCCCCACGCTTCACGCAGTGTCCCCATCATTACCCGCAATATGGTTTCAAACAAAGAGAGCTCAATATCAGAAAACTCACGGTTCGCTTCGAACGGTTCCCCTTTCCCGCCCAAGATTCGATCCAGCATCGGAAACGCGATGGAGGGATTGATCTCTAAAACACCGTTCCCCTCCAGCGGCTTCATCGAAAAGACGTTAAAGCTCGTCGGATTGGGGAGAGACATCAAAAATTCCCCATAGGTCATTTGGTCGACCGAGTGGAGCTGTATCTCTACAATAGAACGCATGATCGCTGAGATTTGAGACGCAATAGAACGTGCCATTTTGTCATGGATCCCTCTAAAGGCACGAAGCTGCTCTTTGGAGACGCGGTTTGGACGTTTAAAATCATAAAGGGTAATCTGCCGCTGCGGAAAAAGGGGATCATCTCCCGCGTCTAACGCACTATCCCCTTCATCATCGACGACATCCAATAAAGCGTCAATCTCTTCTTGCGATAATATATCTGCCATCAGCGCCCTCCGATCGCGTCTTTAATTCGACGAATGACCGATTTGTGAATCTGTGAAATTCTCGATTCGGTTATATTGACAATCTCGCTGATCTCTTTGAGCGTCAACTCTTCAAAATAGTATAACTGAATGATAATCTGTTCGCGCTCATCAAATGTCATCAAAACCTCTTGAATCGCTTCAATCAAGTCTTCATGTTCAACTCTCTCAAACATCCCGCTCTCTTCGGGGGCTCCCAGTTGATCGTCCAGAGGCAATACCGTATAAATATCCGATGCGATACGGGCTTCGCGTACTTTTTCTTCTTCGATTCCCAAAATCTCGGAGAGTTCATAATCACTGGGTTCATCATCATGATCGGCCATGTAAATCTCTATCGCATGATCGATCTCTTTGATAAGACGGCGACTGGAACGGCTCACCACATCAAGACTGCGGAGATAATCGAGCATCGCTCCATAGACCCGTGTTTTCGCATAGCCCCAAAACGAATCGTTTTGGCTCTCATCGTAGCGGCGCGCCAGTTTGACTAACTCTTCGGTACCGATAGCGCATAGATCCATATAGTCGATGGAGCTAGGAAGCCGCTCTTTGAGACGAAACGACATCGCTTTGACTGCCGGAAGAAACTGTATTGCCAGCTGATCTTCACGATGTTTTAATTCTTGCGAATAAACATTGGCACCGCTCATCCTCTCCCCCGTCCCTGATCTTCCAGTAACTCAGATTTATGCGTGTAAAAAGCGTCAATAAACTGCTCACGTTTATTAATTTCACGTACAAAGAAATCGAGGTTATGCTCATGCGCATTTTTCGGAAATATTTGTGCTTTGACACCCAGTGATTGAAAAAAGAACCCTACACATAAGTGGGCAAAGAGATAGAAAAAGAGGACAATCAAAATGACGTACCCCAAAAAGCTCTCAGCCGAATTCGATTGCAATATCCCAAAAACAATACCGATAAAAAAGCCAAGCACTGTCAAAAATGAGACAAAATTCGAACCCCGCATCCCTATTTCTATCCTTTTATTCGCTCTTTTCTCCGAAATACAGCCTATGAAACATCATTCTTAAACGTTCAATGGGTCAAAAATGTTCCATTAATCGTTTAAACAGACCGCCTAAACCGCTTTCTTTGGGATCAACCAGCACATTTCGTTCCAGTTTTTTTGCAATCCGCTTAACAATCGCTTCTAATTCGTTAGTCGGGGTTGCCGTCGGAAACTCTTGTGAAAAAAGAGCCCTTTTTTTCACACTCGCCGAAATTTTAGGATCATTCGAAATCTGCCCAAGGTAACTCAATTGTAACGATCCTCCGATGTTGGCCGCTGCAACTTTGTGAATTTTTTCAAATAAGCTTTCAGCCTCTTTGGAAGAGCGAACCTGATTCATGATTACATTGATCTCATCACGTAGGCGTGAAGTTACCTTGATCGTCGCATAGGCATCGGTAATCGCCGCCGGATCGGGGACAGTGACAACGATAACATCATCACACGCGCGTAAAAAGAGTTGAATATGCTCTCCGATTCCGGCCCCCGTATCGATAATCATCACATCCAAATCATCCAATACGCCGGCTTGATCCATAAACCGCTCGAACAGTCCGCCCGAAGCGTATTTAAAAATCTCTTCTCCGCTCTCTCCGGGAATCAATACGAGATTCTCACCGATTGGGACCAAAATCTCCTCGACCGTTGCTTCCCCTTTGAGAACGTGCAAAATATTTTTTTTGATTTTGACGTTGAACATCACATCGAGATTTGCCAACCCGATATCGGCATCGAAAATACCGACTTTCAACCCATATTTCGCCATTACAAACGCCATATTAGAGCTAATCGTACTTTTCCCGACTCCCCCTTTTCCGCTGGTTATTGCAATGAAACGGGTTTTTTTGGCCTTCACATTTCGGTTTTGGTTGACGAGTGCTTCAAGTTTGGAGGCTTGATGGTTCATGCACCGCCACCTCTGCTAAATCCGTTCATCAAACAATCCACTAAAAAGTCTGAAGTCGCCGCAACCAAATCTTCCGGCACCTCCTGCCCAACCGAAAAATAGCTGATCGGTACTTTGGTCTCATAGACGAGAGAGAAAATATTCCCGAAGCCTCTCGTTTCATCCAACTTGGTAAACATCATCGTGTCAATCCCAAGCGGTGCAAAGTTCTCATACGTCGCTTTTAAATCTTCGTACTTGATCGAACTTGGCATGACCAAAACAACATCAACGGTGTACTCGGTATTATTCTCCCGCAGACATTCGTAAATCTTTTCGATTTTCCCTTTGTCGTACGGAGAAGAGCCCATCGTATCGATCAAAATATAATCGCTGTAGCGTAGCGCATTCAGAGCATTTGAAAATTCGGGCGGATCGACAACGGTTTCGATCCCCAGTTTCATCATCCGCGCATACTGCATCAGTTGCTCTACCGCTCCGATACGGTAGGTATCGAGCACCACCAGCCCCACTTTGTATTTTTTCTCCAGCAAATACGAAAAGCGCGCCGCCAATTTGGCGATGGAGGTTGTCTTTCCGACGCCGGTAGGACCGACGAGCATGATCACTTTTTTGCTCCCGATCTTCGGTGCGGTTTCGATCCGTACAGGGATCATTTTACGCATCAAGACTTGAAAATAGCGCTTTACCGTCTCGGAACTCTCGCGCATTTTGGAGGGCATATGCTCCAACGTGAGGTGCATAATCTCATCGAGATGGTTTTGATCCATCCCGCTCTCTTGCGCTAAACGATAAATTTCGGCAAATTCAGGAGGAATCGCAGCGGTCGTTTTCGGAGACTTTTCAGACCAAAACATATTTTGGATCAGCTTGACTTTGTCACCGAGTTTCTCGATCTCCTCTTTGATCCGCTTGAGGTCTTCGCTCTCCTTTACAGGAGCTTGACGTGAAGGGCGATCCTCCTCCGTTACTTCAGCGATTTTTGAGATCTGTTTTGCCGCTTCGGAGATGTTGTACAACACATCGCTGCTTTTTTGGGTCAAAGGGCGCTGTTTCATCAGCGGCTCATCTTTGGGCTTTGCTTTAGGAGCTGCAGGTGCCGAATTCTCTTCAACTCCGACGACAATTTCATACAAAGCGCTCTTGCCCAGCGATTTTTTCTGCACTTCGCGGGTTTCAATAAGCATTGCATCTTCACCCACCTCCAACTGCGCTTTTTTCAGCGCTTCAGCCGGAGTCGTACCGCTAAATGTCAAGATCTTCATAATATCTCCGTGCGCCCTTTCGAGCTAAACTTCCTAGAGGCAAGGTTACACTTACCCGCTCATGCCAGTGAGGATGAGGAATACTCAACTCTTTCGTCCGAATGGATCGTTTCTCAAAGAATAGTATATCCAAGTCCAACGTCCTCGGCGCATTCGCAAAACTGCGACGCCGCCCAAAACGCTTTTCAATCCGCCAAATCAACCGCAGCAGTGCTCTGGGTGAGAGCGACGTCGCAATCTCGATCACCGTATTCTCAAAATCATTCTGCTGAGTGTACCCAAAAGGGGGATTACGCAAAATCACCCCGCTTTGGATCACCTCCAACAGACTCAATCGCTGCAAATAAACCCACAAACGGTTCATCCGTCGCCGTACGTCTCCGATATTCCCTCCGACCCCCAAAACGACTCGGTAGCGAAACCCTCTATGCGGAGTAAGCTTTTTAGGGAAATTCGGCTCGATAAAAATTGTATGAGTATTATCGAGGGTACGGCGCAGTGCCATTACTCTTCTTCACTGCCTTGTTGAGCGGCAACTTGCGCTTGGCGCATTGCATTGATTTCGCTGAGGATCTGCATCATCCCTACCATTGCCAAGTGGTACCCGAACGGTCCGAACCCGATGATAGACGACGTACATACCGGAGCGGTCATGCTTTTTTGACGAAACTCTTCACGGCGGTAGATGTTACTGATATGCACTTCGATCGTCGGGAGGTTCACCGCACTGATCGCATCGCGAATCGCGATAGAGGTGTGGGTGTATGCCGCCGGATTGATGATGATCCCGTCCGCATCGCCGTAACACTCTTGGATGCGATCGACGATCTCACCCTCTAAATTGCTTTGATAAAATTCGATTTCAATCCCGTTTTGAGTTGCAACCTCTTTCATTTGCGCATGAATTTGCTCCAAACGCATCGGTCCGTATACTTGTTGTTCGCGTACGCCGAGCATATTGAGATTTGGTCCTTGGATAACGACTATTTTCATTGATAAACCTTGGTTGGTATTTTAGGGATAGATTATAAGAGGTTCTATATTATAAGGAACTAAATCATCTCTATCTTCGAAAAAATCGGTTCACTCATGGGGGATTTCTCTTCCGTTTGATATACTTATTTCAAAATTTTATCCGCAAAGAGATTTCGTGCGTATTGTATTAGCCGACACTATTTTTACCGACGGAGTACTTCTCCAAGATCACGGTATCGTATTTAACAAGACCATTATCGAAGTCGCTCCAAACGACCTCCTTCGTTCCCGTTACGGTGAACAATGTGTTGAACTTGGCGAGGGTTCCGTAATCGTTCCGGGACTGATCAACAGCCATGTCCATCTGGAGTTTAGCGCCAACCGCTCCACCCTCACCTACGGTGAATTTATGCCGTGGCTCTCCAGCGTAATCGCATTACGCAACGACCTCATCAACGAATGCGACGATTCATGCATCACCCGCGCGATTGAGAGTATGCTCTCCAACGGCATCACCGCATTCGGAGCGATCAGTTCGTATGGATTTGATCTGACACCATGCGCTGAAGCACCCCAAAAGGTAGTCTATTTTAACGAACTGATCGGTTCAGATCCCGCGATGGCGGATGCGCTCTATGCCGATTTCCAAGAGCGTCTTTTTGCATCCCAAGAGGTAGAACGTGAGGGATTTTACCCCTCGGTAGCAATCCATTCCCCCTACTCCGTCCACCGCATTTTGATCCAAAAAGCGCTCAAATACGCCCGTGAAAAAGAGCTTCGCGTTACCGCCCATCTCCTCGAAAGCAGT
The DNA here is from genome assembly GCF_022759005.1 of Sulfuricurvum sp. Lineage (GTDB taxonomy): Bacteria > Campylobacterota > Campylobacteria > Campylobacterales > Sulfurimonadaceae > Sulfuricurvum. The sequence continues at coordinate 10,602 of NZ_JAEMQA010000088.1, forward strand.
GCAGAGCGCGAATGGCTCGATTCCAACAAAGGAGCGTTTGCCCCTTTTTTCCAAAATTTTCTCAAACAGACCCAAGCCGCCAATACGGCCGAAGAGTTTTTGGGATATTTCCAAGAGATTTCTACCCTCTTTACCCATGCGGTACAGACTTCAGAAGCTGAATTAAGCGCGATTGCGCAGGGTAATCATACCCTCATCCATTGTCCGATCTCCAACCGTTTGTTGGGCAACGGGGTACTTGACGTAACGCGTCTGAAGGAAAAAAATATCCGCTTCGTATGCGGCACCGACGGTCTGAGTTCGAACTACGCCCTCGATCTGTTCGAAGAGATGAAAATTGCCCTTTTCATCCATCCGAATGAGGATTTACTCTATCTCGCAAAAGCGCTGTGGCAAAGTGTCACCGGCGATGCGGCAAAAGCATTGCGTCTAAATTGTGGTACAATCACCCCTACATTCGATGCCGATTTTCTAATTATGCGGGTCAACTACCCGATTAACGAACAACTGCCGATCCATCTGATCTTGCAGCCGCATACAATAGAATCGGTCTACATCCAAGGGGAGAAAGTAAAATGATGGAATTCATCAAAAAAATCGGTGGCTGTTTGGCCACCGGATTAAAATTCATCCAATCTCATTTTAAAGCGACGGTGCTGGTGATTATCGTCCTATGGTTGCTTCTCCCCTCAGGAGAAACGGCAATTACCCCTCATAACCTCCAGCGAATCGCCCTCACCGGACCGATTTTGGATGCGACGGGTATCGTGACCCAAATCGATGAAGCCCGCGAAAACAAAGAGGTCAAGGGGGTATTGTTCAGCATCGATTCCCCCGGCGGAGCCGTTGCCCCCTCGGTTGAAATCGCTTATGCCATCAAACGCCTCTCTGAGACAAAACCGACCGTCGTCTACGCGGCTGGGATCATGGCAAGCGGCGGATACTACTCCGCGATCTGGGGTAATGAGATCATCGCCAATCCGGGAAGCATGATCGGCTCCATCGGTGTCATCATGGAGGGTGCCGATATTTCAGGGCTTATGGACAAAGTGGGGGTCAAAACCCAAGTCGTCCATGCCGGAACCTACAAACAGGTGGGGACGTTTGATCGCGAATGGAGCGATGTCGAGCGTGCCGAACTCGACAAAGTGATCGGCGGAACCTATGCGATGTTCGTCGCCGATGTCGCACGCGCACGAAAACTGGATGCCAATAACAGCAGCGAATTTGCCGATGCCCATATTTTTACCGCCGCTCAAGCGCAAAAGGTAGGACTCGTCGATAAAATTGGGGTCGAATTTGATGCCAAAAAACGGGTCGAAGAGCTAAGTAAGGTCAAAGATCCGGTATGGAACAAAGAAGATCCGATGGACAAATTTTTGAAACAGTTTGCAGCAGAGGGAGCATCTCTGGCGCACATGTACTTCCCGCCGGTTACATTGAAGTAATTTCTCTTACTTCCGCATGAACGATTTTTTTATCGTTCATCGCCTCAAAACGATCCCCAACCGCCAAAGTATCCAAATCAATCACTTTCCCCTCACGGGCGATCTGTGCAAATCCGCTTTTGTTTTTGTGTTTCGGATGGTGTGATTCAAAACTGTTTTTCATCTGAGCGATCAACGACTCTTTCTCTCGAAGCCGTTGTGTAATCCCTCTCTCCATCGCCTCTTTGAGGGTCGGAATCTCACTCGTAGCACGTTGTAAGCGCTGGTGTATCTGCATCTCAAAACGCTTTTGTAGCTCTGCGACAATCTCTTTTTGGCTCTCCAGACGATACTCGATCCCGTTGCGTTTAAACGCTTCGACCATAGCACTCAATTGCTCACGCTTGCGCCCCAACTGCTGCTGTATCACACCCAATGCTCTGAATTGCATTTCGTCGATACTTTGTAACAGCTCGTTTTGATCGGGGAGGAGCATCTGCATCGCCGCACTCGGTGTCGGGGCACGCATATCGGCGACGTAGTCACTGATGACCCAGTCGATCTCATGCCCGACGGCTGACATCGTAGGAGTCTTCATGGAAAAAATCGCATCGGCAACAATCTCTTCGTTAAAAGGCCACAAATCTTCGATACTTCCACCGCCCCGTCCGACGACGACGGCATCCGCGTTTAAGGCATCAGCATATCTCAGAGCATCCGCGATTTGAGCTGCCGCACGCTCCCCCTGCACCAACACATCCAGTACGATGAGCTTCACCAACGGCCAGCGATGAGAAGCGACCCGCTGCATATCCTGCAACGCCGCCCCCGTCGCCGAGGTGACCAAAACAATCGTTTGAGGAAATTTCGGGAAACTTTTTTTACGTGTCGGGTCGAAGTAGCCTTTGGTTTCCAACTTCTTTTTGAGCTGTTCGAACGCTACCGCCAATGCCCCTTGACCGTACGGTTCGGCACTGAACGCATTGATCTGATACTCCCCGCGCGGTTTGTACAGTGAGAGGGCACCATGCAAGATAATATGCGCCCCCTCTTCGAGGCGGAATTTGAGCCGTGCGGCATTCCCCTTGAACATCACGCATTTGATCGAGGAATCGTTGTCTTTAAGGGTAAAGTAGATATGTCCGCTGCCGTGGTGGGTAATGCGTGAGAGTTCCCCCTCGACACTGACAAATTCAAAAGAGGTCTCTAAAAGAACCTTGATCTGTTCATTGAGTGCAGAGACGCTTAGCGTGGAAGCCATAAAGTTACTTTTTGCGGGCGATCATCAATGTCGAAATATCCATCGAAAAGCTTTTGGTATAGAGCATCTCAAACCCCGCTTCTTCGAGTTCGGCTCTCATTTTTGCTACCGTCAAAAATCCCTCGATAGAGTCTGGAAGATAGCGGTACGCTTCGTAGTTGTTGGAGATCAATCCGCCGATACGTGGGAGGATGTTTTTCATGTACCAGTCACGCACTTTTCCGAGCATTGATGGGTTTTCATTTTTCATAAATTCGAGGATAACAACCAGTCCTCCCGGTTTGAGAACACGGTTAAATTCACGCAATCCCGCTTGACGTTCCACGACGTTGCGGATACCGTACGAGATACTGATGATGTCGGCACTGCTATCAGGCTTAGGAAGCTCTGTTGCCGGAGCGATATGAAACGACATATCGGGAAATTTTTCCCGTCCGACGCCAACCATCCCCTCAGATGGATCAACTCCGACAATTTCAGCGACATTCATCTGTGCATTTTCGGCGCGACGTTTCCAGTATCCCATCATATCGCCCGTACCGCACGCAACGTCTACAATCGAATTGAGACTCTTAGTATTGCAGTATCCATAGGCTAAATCACACGCTTTGCGTCGCCAAAAGGTATCGACACCCATACTCAAAACACGATTGGCTCTGTCGTAGGTAGGAGCTATATCGTTAAACATGGAGACAATTTTTTCTTGCTTGGTCATTTTGATCCTTTATACGCCGACGGAACTCGTCCCGCTTGGCTACGCTAACGCTAAGTTTTCTTCGGCAGAAAGCCCACGCACGCTTGCGTGCTTTCTAAATTATTGTTTATTTTTCATCCAAAGGATAATATTATCGGTGATTTTAGCGCTAAGAACCTCAAAATCCTCTTGCACCGTTCCAAGACTTTGTGATCCGCCGCCGATTTTGGGCGCAATGTAACTCAAATACCAATCGCATACGTCACGGGATGCTTCAAACATCCTTGCACCCCCCTCGATCATCACAAGACGGTATTTTGTGATTTTTTCCAACGAAGATTCGATAAATACTCGGCGATTAGGGACATGAAAGAGGGGAATTGATCGATCAAACTCCTCAGTTTGCGAATAAATCAACACATCGGGCGCCTTCCCCTCTACAAGCCGTGCATCGAGCGTCGGTCTATCATTGCGCACCGCATTGCCTCCGATCACGATCAAATCGCATTTATCACGTAACGCGTGCATATGCTCACGTGAAGTTTGAGAACTGATTGTTCCGTTATCGATTGTCCCATCAAGCCGCTGAGCCCATTTGAAAAAAACAAAAGGATTATTTTGCCACCGCACAAACGGCTCTAAGAGTTTTTGCCCCTCATCTTCCATCACACCAAAAGTACATTTGATCCCTGCATCTTCGAGAATCCCCCCCCCGTTTGCTGCTTGGGGATTGGGATCTTTGCACGCAATAAAGACCTCTTTAATCTCTAAATCTCGGATAAGCAGTGCACACGAGGGGGTTTTTCCGCGATGGGAACACGGTTCCAGCGTCACCGCCATCGAAATCGATTTAAAAAATCCGTGGTGGTGCGTTCGGAGATAATCGTGGATAGTGTGCGCATCATCGCATTGCGCAATATTCCTATCACTACTGAGAAGGGTATAGGCATCACGCAGTGCATAGACCTCCGCATGAGGACCACCCGCGATTTTATGTGCACCAAGTGAGAGAATTTCGCCGTGTTCTCCTATGCAAACAGCACCGACGGCGGGGTTAGGAAATGTGAGAAGTTGATATTCCCACGCCGCATTGAGGGCAAGGGACATTGCATGATTTACATCTGAGGGTTTCATTACCACTCGAAGTAGGTTTTGGCCTTGCTGATAGAGCGGAAAGGGACGCTGTGCGTTTCCCCCTCTTTGGTTTTGATCGTAATCTCTTCGTTTTCGACCGAGATCATTTCCCCGTCGAATTTTTCTTTATTCACCGTTGAGAAAACAACTTTTTCACCGATAGATTGGGCAAAATGCTCCAATGTTTTGAGCTTGCGTTCAATCCCAGGACTGCTCACTTCAAGGCGGTACTCACCACCCACCGGTGGGGTTACGTCGAGGAGCGGAGAGATCAAATGGGTCGCTTCGACGCATTGATCCAAACTCACGCCGCCTGGAGCTGTGACACTCACACGGTAGATTGTGTTTTCGTTTTCATTTAAAATAGCCGCATCATAAAGAGATAAACCGATTGATTCGACCATTTTTTTAATGTCGTGTTCAAGACTCACTTTTTTTCTCCTTAGCGATTTGTGCAAATAGGGCTTCAATGTTCTGACTTCGTTTGAGGGTATCATCAAAAACAAACGTCATACGCGGACTGCGGAACCACCCCTGATCTTTCATGCAGTGTTCTTCAATAATCGGACGTGCTTTTTCGAGCAGTTTCAAAAATGCAGCCTGCTCTTGAGGCGTATAATCGTGCGGATCAAGATAAACTTTCGCATCGCTTCGTCCTCGTGAACAATGGACGTCAATCACATCCACTTCACGCACGCGCGCGTCGGAAAGCTGGCTGATCGCTTCGGGAATCAGCTCTTTGAGAATCGACTCGGTTCGCTTGACTTTGATTTGTGCGGGAGTCACAGGGATACTTTTTTCTCGATTTTAGTGAAGGTTTCGATGACGTCGCCCACTTTGACATCGGTATAACCATTAAGGACAACCCCACAATCAAACCCTTTGGTAACCTCTTTGACATCGTCTTTGAAACGGCGAAGTGATGTAAGGTCACCCTCATGGATAACAACACCCTGTCGGATAACACGAACCATTCCGCCGCGTACAAGTTTACCGTCGACAACCACACATCCTGCGATCGTTCCACCGCCTTTTGGCATCGGGAAGGTATCACGGACTTCAGCTTGTCCCGTATTTTCTTCACGGAACTGCGGTGCCATCATGCCAGTCAACATTGCCGTTACATCGTCGATGAGTTGATAAATGATCGAATAGGTATTGATTTTGATACCCATCTGTTTTGCCATGGCATTGACATTACCGGTCGGTCGAACGTTAAATCCGATCAACATACAATTTTCGCTGTTGTTAACCAATGCAACGTCATTTTCGGTAATTCCACCGACACCGCTGGAGATCACTTCTACTTTTACTTCATCGTTTCGTAGTTCGCCAAGAGCCGCTTTAATCGCTTCAAGAGAACCGTGAACGTCCGTTTTAAGAACCACTTTAAGGGCTTTCAAACGTCCTTCCGCGATCAATGAGGTCAACTCATCCAATGTTGTTTTCGTACTGTGAGAAAGTTCACGGTGACGATCGTATTCGTAGCGCTTTTGTGCAATTTCACGTGCCTCTTTATCGCTCTCGACTACCATCAAGATTTCACCTGATGGAGGAACATCACTAAGACCTACAACGACGGCTGTTTCACTCGGCCCGATTTGCTTGAGCTGTGCTTTACGATCGTTGATTAATGCACGTACACGCCCGAATGCACTTCCGCACACGATATTGTCACCGATTCTTAACGTACCGTTTTGAATGATAACCGTAGCTACCGGCCCACGCCCTTTTTCCAACGTCGATTCAACGACAACCGCTTTTGCCATGTTGGTAGGGTTGGCTTTGAGCTCCATGATCTCCGCTTGGAGCAAAATCGCTTCGAGCAAATCATCGATTCCGCTCATCGCTTTTGCCGACACACCGACGAATTCGACGTCTCCGCCCCAATCGACAGGATTAAGACCAAGTTCCGCCATTTGCGCTTTAACCATATCGGGGTTCGCGCCCGGTTTGTCCATTTTGTTGATCGCAACGATTACCGGTACTTTTGCGTCTTGAGCATGTTTCACCGATTCACGTGTTTGCGGTTTTACACCGTCATCCGCCGCAACAACAATGACAATAATATCGGTCAGTTGTGCACCACGGGCACGCATTGCACTAAATGCTTCATGTCCCGGAGTATCGAGGAATGTAATCAATTTACCGTGTTGTTCTACCGAATAGGCACCGATGTGCTGGGTAATTCCCCCCGCTTCGCCATGCGCTACTTTTGCATTACGGATCGCATCAAGAAGAGATGTTTTACCGTGGTCGACGTGACCCATGATCGTAATAACCGGTGGGCGCTCTTCCATCCCCTCTTCATCCATGGTTGCTTCTTCGTACATCTCTTCGAGGTTAAAGGCATCTTTCGGATCAATGGTCGTTACTTCGATTCCGAATTCGCTCGCCAAAATTTCGATTTCGTCTTTTCCGAGGAAGTCGTTTTTGGTTACCATCATACCGAGGTTGAAAAGGATTTTGATTACTTCTGAAAGGGGTTGGCGTACTTTGTCGGCAAATTCATAAACACGGATGTCTTCTGGAATTTCGACATGGGTAATCGCCTCTTCTTCTTTCACATCACGGGTATATTTCTTACGTGCTTCACGGGAAACCTGACGAGGCTTGTTTTTGTTTGCACCCTGTTTCTTTCCTGAATTACGTCCGATCGGTTTTTTCTCTTTCGGTTTTTGTTCCTCTTCCGGCTCAATTTTCGTATTCAAATCATTGAAGTCCATCAAAACAACTTGATCTTCTTCGTAGTCCATAGAGACATCCGAAATTCCGCCGCCGAAAATATCGAGCTTGACCCCTTGATCCTTTTTCTGCACCGGAGTGTTGTTGCCTTGCGCTTTTTTCGCACGTTTGGCTTCCAATTCGCGCTGCGCTTGTTCACTGAGTTTTCCGTAACTTGATACCGATGCTGCACTGCTTTGTGCGGAAGGTGCCGACACGATCTCTTCTTCCTGCGGGCGTTTTTTCTTGACAATTTTCAAACCGGAGCGTTTCGGTGCTTCCTCACCGGCAGGTGCTTCTACAACCGCATCCTCGCTTGTTTCAATTGAGGGAGCTACCACATTTTTTTGTTCTGGGGCCGCTATGGGTGCCACTGCCTCTTCTACTACAGGGGCTTTAGACGATGATTTCGGTGAAGCGCTCTCTGCAGAGGCTCCGCTCATGATATAGTTCATGATTTGCTCAGCTTCTTCGATCGAGACCGAACTTGAAGCCGTTTTTACATTCAGCCCCATTGCGGCTGCTTTATCAACGACCTCTTTTGAATTGATACCAAGCTCTTTGGCAATTTCATGAACTCTAACTTTATCCATCATTAACGATGATCTCCTTTAACCGATTCATTAGCTCTACCGTCGCGCCGCTTTTGCATTGTCGGGCCAACTGACCCGGAGTTTTTTTGTGTTCAATACACTGATGACACAAATAAAAACTTCTCCCTTGATTGGTGAAAGGCTCTAATGTCCCTTCTCGGCACTGAAGCCTCAAAAGCGCAGATTGTGAAAAACGCTCACGACAAACCACACACATGCGTATAGGCTGATGTAACTTTTGCGCCATTATATCCAATACTTTCTTAGTTATCGTTCAACAACCAAACCGTCATTGTCAAAGCTTAAGATTTTAACCTCAAAATCGCTAAATTCTGACTTGAATTTATCCGCGAGCATTTGGGCATCCTGATCGTACACCATGTTAAAAAAGGTCGAGCCGCTTCCCGAAAGCGTCGACATCAACGCACCGTTGTCGTACGCCATTTTTTGGACGGCGAAGAGTTCCGGCAACATCTTCATCCGTACCTTCTGATGAAACCGATCTTGGGTAGCCAGACGAAGCATTTCCCAATCCTCATTGAAAAAAGCGCCTACCGTGACGGCTGTATGGGAGAGATTAAAGACAGCATTTTCTTTGCTGTACGATTTAGGGAGTGTCGTACGCGATTTGGCGGTAGAGATCGGCTTATTGGGGATAACCACGACCGCTTTGAGATAATCGGGAAGATGTTTTTGCTGTGAGAAGACCTTTTGTTTCTCGACCATCGCCGCATTAAATCCCCCCATAACTGCAGGGGTGATGTTATCGGGATGACTTTCGTACACCAACGCGTGATTGAGGATACGGCGTTTGGAAACTTTGACCCCCGCCGCTTCATGTGCACAGCTGATCGCGCTAACGATGACGGCCGATGAGCTTCCCAATCCCCGTGACATCGGGATTTGGTTGTAAAACGTAAATTTGAAATTTTGCCGTTTTTGGGTGAGACGGCGGTAGTGTTCGTTGAAAATGGAGACGAACAGATTGTTCCCTTTGAGACGAGGGTTATTCTCCCCCTCCCCTTTGATCGAGACGGCAAAAAAACGTGACGGCACCAACTCTACTTGGTTACGCAAATCAACAGCAAGTCCTAATGAATCGAATCCAGGTCCTAAATTGGCACTTGTTGCAGGTACACTAACGAACAAATAATTTCCTTATCCTACGGCATCAATCCCATAATAGGGGAGATTGTCCGAATCAAATTTTTCTAAATCGATATGTTTAGGGAGTTCAAACCCGATAATTTTCGGTTCGCTTATCGGTTCTAACTCAATCTTAGAGCTATTTTTAACAAAATAGAGCTTTCCAACTGCTTTGATGGGGCTATTTTGGTTAAAAAAGAATGCATCCGTCGCCAAAAGGGGAATTTTTTTCGTGATACTGAGCGTTTTTAAAAAGAGATACGACACTTTGATCCCCATAAAGCTTCCGGGACCTTTAGCGTATATGAGATTTGAAAAGGTATATTTTTTGAGCAAAGACTCAAAAATTTCGGGGAGTACATCTGAACTCATCCCCTCATTTTTAATCTCTTCGACCAAAATTCCCTCTTGGTAAATACCGATTAAAAGGGGAGAGCTGAGCGCGATGACAATGACGTCATGCATACGCTTTTGCCAGCTCTTTAGATTCGGCGCTCGCCAACTCGACGATCTCGTAATTGGCAGGATCTTTGAGCAGTTCCAAGGTCAGTTTATGGTTTAAATCATGGCTCCCCGCAAATGCCTCGTAGTTGCCGATAAAGTTCATTCCGATCAACGACATATCCCCGATCGCGTCGAGAATTTTATGACGGACGAATTCGTCTCCGAAGCGGAGCCCTTCGGGGTTGAGTACTTTTTTGTCATCCAAAACGACCGCATTTTCCAAACTGCCTCCAAGAGCAAGCCCCTTGGAACGGAGGTATTGCACTTCATGAACAAATCCAAACGTCCGTGCGCGGGCAATCTCTTTTTTGTAGTTCTCTTTGGTAAACGCCAAGACGTAGCTTTGACGGTCAATCACCGGGTGCGAAAATTTGATCGTGAAATCGTAATTCATATCGTTCGAAGGGATCAGTTTGACGTACTTGTCCCCCTCTTGAACCATCACCTCTTTTTTGATCCGCATGATCTTTTTCGGCGTGTCCTGCGCTACGACTCCCGCCTCTTCGAGAAGCATACAAAAACTCATGGAGGAACCGTCCATGACCGGAATCTCATCCGCATCAACAATGACACGAAGGTTATCGATCCCGTATGCATAAATCGCCGAGAGCATATGCTCGATCGTCGAGATGGTAACTCCCTCGCGCCCGATGACGGTTGCCATTTTCGTATCAACCACATTTGCAGGAACGAGCGGGATTGAAATACCTGCATCACTGCGATAAAAGACAATTCCGCTATTGGCCCCGAGAGGTTCAAGGCGTAATTTTACGGGCGATCCTCGATGCAATCCTATCCCTACGAGTTCAACACTTTTACCTATCGTTGTCTGCATCATTTCGGGTGTTTCCCTCGTTTGTTAAGCTTAATATGCAATTATAGCGTGTTTCAGCGTTGGTTAATAAAAACCTTGGCGGTATCAATCACACTCGTAATATTATCGGCAATCCACTTACTGTCCATCCACTCTTCCGGACGCACTTCGATCCCCTGAACCAAAATACCGAAATGGAGATGATCTCCCATCGCGTATCCGCTCAAACCGGTTTTCGCAATCTGCTGACCTGCTGCGACGGAATCACCCTCTTGCACATTAAGTTCAGAACAGTGCCCGTAAAGTGTATAGAGCCCAAATCCATGGTCGATAATTGGTAAGTTTCCGTAAATCCCGTTCGGCCGTGCAAAAACGACTTTTCCACCATTGGATGCGATAATCGGCCCCATGTGGATACTTGCCAAATCAAGCCCCATGTGGTAGGCATTAGAAAGATTCTCTTTTCCTTTGTAGCTGTAAATACGGTGATCCCCGAAATCGGCTACTTTTTGCCCGTTCACTAGCGGATAAAATGGGGCAGGTCTAAAATCCGGAATCAATGTTTGAGAGACTTTTGAGGTAATATCGTGAATGATTTTTTCATTATCGCTTCGCACTTTTTCGTTGATAATTCTAAACTGCTGCAATCGATCGTCTACCCCTGCCGTTTGTTCATAGGTATTGGCAAGCTCTGCGATTTTTCCTTCCAAAAACTGATCGCTGAGTTCAATGTTCGACACTTTATACGCGTGATCTTTTAGACGGAACGGGATTGCGCTTTTTGCTTCGTTTCCTGCTTTGTCACGTGCGACAACCGTAGCGCTGAAACTCGCTTCTTGGACAGGCCAAGCTACCAGTGAAGCGTAATATCCTTTTTTGATAAACGGTTGTGCAATAAATGTTTTTCCGAAGTTGGTCCGAATTTTCAAGCTTTCCAGATTCGCATCTTCGGCTTTGAAAACAACAATAGCCGATCCCCCTTTTTGGATTTTGTACGAATTTGAGACGATTGAGAGTGAGGGCTGATGCTGATCGATAACAAGAGTAAACTCTTTTTTATAGGTATTCCCCATAAAAAGCCCCCAAAGGCTGTTATCCGTTGCTTCAATTTTTAAAACAACCGATGCCGATTCCACACGACGAACCCCGTTTGGAGGGAGAATATCAAACGTTTGTTTTGTCACTTTTGAAGGGGTGTTTTGATCTACGACAACCCATTCGTCGTGCGGTGTTGTCAACGTTGCTTTAAACGATTTCAAACCGCTTGCATCTTCCACATTAACATGAATAGGATCTCTAAAATTCCAATACCCTTGCTGAGATACAGTTACTTTTGGATCATCTTTTTCAAATAGCGGAGAAAACCCCATAAATCCAAAGGCAGCGATCACAACCGCAGCAATTACCCATCCTATTATTCCCGAATTATTTCGGCCTCTTCTCACATCAACTCCTTTGTCATCATGGTTATTATTTTTTCGATAATCTCATTATCGTTTTGGTTATACTCTACACCCGAACGGCTACGATGTCCGCCGCCCCCAAAAGGGAGCATAATGGCTGCAGCATCGATCGATCCATCTGTTCTCAAGGAGATTTTCAATCCCCCTAAAGGTTGTTCAACTACCATCAATGCGGCTTGAACCGAATGCATTTGTAATGCTTCTTCAACCGTTTCTTTACACTCACTCAGCGTCGCTCCCGTCTGATCGAAGAGTAAGCGCGGAATCTCAAAAAAAGCTATTTTCCCTTCCGAAAGCAGTTTCATCCGCTTGAACAACTCCCCGCGCATTCGAAAAGAAGCCAGTGAGCGACGGCGGTAAAGCCAATCGGTGCATAACGTATGATCGGCACCACACTCAATGAGATGCTGCGCCATGGCAAACGTTTTGGCGTTGCATCCGCTCGAACTGAAACATTCTGAATCATCGAGCAGTCCCGCATAAAGCGCGGTCGCTATTTTACCATTGATTTTTACACCGTTAGCAACAAAATAATCATAAATGACTTCCGTCGTTGAGATTGCGCCGGTATCGATGATTGTATGGGTGCCAAAGCCGTTATTATACGCATGATGATCAATATTGATGAGAGGAAGCTCTTTCTCGATACCCAGTCTGCTATAACTGCCACAGTCAAAACTGATGATGCAATCGGCGTCTTCGGGAAATCGGTGGGTAAGCTTTTCAAACCACGGCAAAAATGCCAACCGTCGATCAATATCCTCCGAAGCACAAAAGAGGGTAATTTTTTTTTGATCTCTCAGAAGATACGAATAAAAAGCACAAGCCGAACCTAAAGAATCGGCGTCGGGATGAAGATGGGTGACTAAAACAATATGGGATGAGGCATCGATCAAAGATGAGGGCATTCAATACTCTAAAAAGCCTATAAAGGCGGGAATACGCAGATTATAGCATCTCTTGACCCATATTTTCTTGATCGAAATAGGTTACTCGGTTACGTCCGTTTGCTTTTGATCGGTACATTGCCGCATCGGCATGTCGTACCAAAATTTCGATCTCTTCTCCGTGATCGGGATAAAATGCGGCACCGATACTCACTCCGATGCCCATCAACGTTCCATTGACGACGAAAGGCTCTTTGAGCATTTCTAGTATTCTCTCAAACAATGGATGAACATCTTTGACCGACATAATGTCGCTGAAAACTATGACAAATTCGTCTCCGCCGATGCGAGCGATGGCATCACTTTGTCGAAGCACTTTTTCAAGCCGATGCGATACTTGACGCAATACATTATCTCCCACATCATGCCCATATGCATCATTGATATGTTTAAATCCGTCCAAATCCAAAAACGATACCACTGCTTTGGTCTGTTTGCGTTTGGCAAAGGATAATATCTGTTCCACCAATGTAATAAATAAATGGCGATTCGGCAAATTGGTCAGAGGATCATAATTTGCCATATGATGGAGTTGCTCTTGACGTATTTTATGTTCGGTAATGTCGCTAAAAATCCCGATGTAATTTTCGACATTGAGATTTTGATCCCGAATTGCATCGATTCGCAAAAATTCGGCATAAAGCTCTCCGTTTTTTTTCTTGTTCCATATCTCACCACGCCATGTTCCAGTAGTGTTTATCGATTCATCGAGCTGGTCATAAAATTCTTTGTCATGGACCCCCGAACGCAATATAATCGGTTTTTTTCCCAACACCTCTTCGCGTGCATAGCCGGTCACTTGGCAAAACGCTTCATTTACCTCAATGATACGTTTTTGCGGTTCGGTGATAACAATCCCTTCTTGTGAGTTATGAAATACCCCCGCAGCACGGCGCAGTGATTTTTCATGCTCTTGCATGATTGCCATCTGCTCTTCTAACGATGTTGATTTGCTCCGCAATGAATGAGTCAAATGTCTCATTTTACTGATAAAGCCCATCAAAAGAAGAATAATCAGCGTGAGTGAAAAAATGATAGAGTGGGCATAACGTGCAATGACGTCTTTTAATGAAAAAGTCGGGATAGTATCGTAGGGTTTTACCCATAGTTCCTGCATCATCGAACGAATCCCTTCGTACGACAACGGGATATTCCATCCATAATACCCTGCATTTTTCGTCACTTCCGATCCGTATGGCAAGTTAAGCAATGCAACCGCGACTTTGTTGGCTAAAAAGTGATTCGTCTTTTTAGCCGCCGAAAACGGCCACTCGGGATAAAACGGGGTCAAAAGGGCTTGAGGAAACCCTCCCATAGAATGGATAATCTCGAAATTTTTTGAACGAAAAGCTAAAACACCGATGACGGCTGTCGTTTTTTTAGGCTGTTCAATTTTCGCTCCTATGAAGCTATTGAAAACGATGAGCGTTATAAAAATTGCAAGAAGAGTTTTAATCATCTTATACCTCACTAATGCTTAGTATAAGAGGAATAACTTTAAGAAAAAGTTAAATGATGTTTGTTTTTATTCTGTTGCGCTTTGAAGTACTGCTTCGAAATCATTTTGTGCCTGTTTCAATACCTCTTTTGCTTCCGCATCATTAACACTGGCACTACTCATCCAGCCATACACTCTCGGAAAGCCCATGACGATGTTATATAATCGGTAAAGCCAGAAAGGACGAATCCAGCCAGTTTTAGCCCCTCTTCAATCGTCATCTAATAAACGTAACATCATTTACCCTTTAGAAGAGGTAGTTCACTTCAAAGCGATACTCATTATATGATTCATAGTCTTTTACTAATGTCGCACTCGTTTTTGTGGATGGATCAGCATTGACTGCAGCAAAACGGAATTTAAATTCGGTATTCGGCAATGATTTAAATGTTTGAATCAAATCTACGTGTACCATCGAACGATCCGATAAATCAGTTGTTTTTGCTAGCATTTTTTTATCATCAAAGTTCGTATCGGTATATGAAAGAGCACCAATTAGCCCTGGAACAAGTCCTGCTTTATCAAAATCATAATCTGCTTTTACCTTCCATGATTTTGTATTAGCAATCCAGTTCACCTGTCCCATATCACGCGTATAGCCACCCGTCGGGAATCCACGCCACGGAGCGATAATATCCGCATCATCGGCTACTTTTGAATATCCGGCCATGAGAGATAACGGCCCCTTGGCCACAACCAAACGCTCCATCAAAATACTACCGTCAGCACTGTATCGATTTGTGTATGATGCTAATGCAGCTGCATTTGGTGTTTTATCACGTCCAAGCGCTCCATTTAATGACGCTCCACCTATTGCTCCAGCACCATCATCCATTTGACGAAGGTAGCGAATACCCGGCATTAATGTCCAGCCATCCCCTAAAGCAATTTGATAATTGGCTTCAGCAATTGCCGTTGAGAAAAATCCGCTGATACCGACATACTCACCATTGAGTGTCAAATTTGGGATAGATTTATTTTCAGCTGTCAGTAGGAGCATCTCAGGATTTGCATCACCGTGTACTGCGGCAATATTTTTGATGCTTAATCCTTTATGTACTCCCGAGTCATCATTCCCGTTTACTTTGAAAAACATTCCTAGGCCTGTAGTTCCATCATATGCTAAAATGCTATGAAATTCTTGATGATCACGCAATTTTTGCGCCATAACATATCCCGCACGTACTTTTGTATTTGGGATATCTTTATTTTCAACTACTGCCGCTTCAAAAGTATTCGGAATCATTTTAGTATCATTCGTTGCAAGCATGATGCTATCAATCCCTTGACGCCCTACTTTTACATCTGTTTTTCCAGCTTTGTACTCACCATATGCTTCTGCAAAGACTAAAATTGACTCTTCAGTGCCATCTGCACGCGTTCGATAAGTATCTTTACCGGCTTTTCCAAAATTCATTCCAGCAGCAGATGCTAATGCAGGATCTATATTTTGGTTTGCCATTGGTATCGTGCCATAGACCCCTACGGTAGCACCAAGTCCTTTGTAAAAACCTGTTTTATAAACTAAACTACCACCCAAACCCCACTCATTATTGTCACGAGTTTGTGTAGTACCTGATTTTAACTCATCATCCCAATCCCACCAAAACATATTTGAACGGATACGACCATACACATCACCTTCGCTAAACATTTCACCGATAGAATTGACCGAACCTGGCGTTTTTGTATATTCGATTTGACCATTTGCTTTAAGCACACGGTCTTCTGTTTTAAGCGCATACGCCGAAGTTGCCAATAAACATATAGCTGCTGCTACCATACTCAATTTTACCAATTTCATTCCCAACTCCTATTTTGATTTAAACGCCAATGAGAGCTGATCGCTTAGCCGCTCCAGCGTTTGAAAGTTCACTTTTTTCTCCAAATACCATAATGCACCGCCAAGTACTATCGCAATAAATAAAAATACCCCGGCAATCGTCCGCTTATCGGCAAAAATACGGTACCAGCGATCCATCAGCGTGTCCCTTTTTGCTTTTTGCCCATCTTATAGACATACGCCAAGACTTCCGCAACGGCGGCGAAGAGCATATCAGGGATCGGACGATCCAGTTCTACTTCGGCATACAAGGAGCGAGCAAGCGGCGGATTTTGAACGATATGGACTCCGTTTTCACGAGCGATTTTTTTGATCTGAATCGCAATATTATCCACCCCTTTGGCAACCACCACCGGAGCATTGTGCTTATTCTCATCGTACACAATCGCCACCGCGTAGTGGGTCGGGTTGGTGATGACGACATCGGCGGTAGGGACGGCCGACATCATACGCTTACGAGCCGCTTGCATCTGAATTTGGCGGATTTTCGCCTTAATATGCGGATCCCCTTCCATATTTTTCATCTCATCTTTAATTTCTTGCAGCGACATTTTAAGTTTGTCAAAATACTGTTTCCGTACCAAAAACAGATCCACAATCGCATAGATAAAAATGACAATGAGCATCACGGAGGCCAATACAATCGCTTTATCACGCAACCATACCAGCTGATCGTGGAGATTAAAGAGTGCTACTGTCGGAAGTTCCTCGACGTAATACCAAAAGTAGAGGAATCCAATCCCCAATGCAGTCAACGATTTTAGGGTGATTTTCACCGATTCGAGTGCTTTTTGGAGGGTAAAGAGGTTGCCAAATCCTTTGATCGGATCGAGTTTGGAGAAATTGGGGACGAGCGGTTTGGTCGTAAAATTAAACCCGATCTGTGCCACGGTACCCAACACCCCCGCTATCGCTACGATCAATGAAATAGGGATCGCCATAATCAAAAATTCTTTCATCGTGACAATCGCCATATCAATCATCAATTCTCGATCAAGCGGCTGTGTCATCAGTGAAAAATAATACCGCGAAAGGTTAAGCATCCGATCGGCAATGAACGAAAACATCATCAATACCGCTAAAATCGCGACAAATAAAACCACAACCCCGACAATATCCTGACTCTTCGCGACGTTCCCTTCAGAACGGGCATCTTCGAGCTTCTTGGCGGTGGGTTCCTCGGTCTTTTCTTGATCGTCTGCCATTAATTATCAATCCTTATCTTCTGCAATGCTTTGCATTGCGATCCTTTAGTGCCATAGTAGCTAACGTAGAGGGTCGGGACTTTGTTCCGACTCTCGTATTGCATGAAAATGGACTTAGTCCATTTTCATAGAAATATCGATCCAATTAGCCTGATGGATAAGGGCACCGGTACTGATCGCATCGACACCTGTGGCGGCATACGCTTCGATCGTCTCTAATGTGATATTTCCGCTCGCTTCGAGCAATACGCCGCTGTGGTGTTCCCATTTGTACTTCACCACTTCACTCAACTGTTCAACGTTCATATTATCGCACATAACGATATCAGCCCCGCATCGCATCGCATGAGCCGCCATCTCAAAATCTTCCGCTTCGATCTCAATTTTCGAGGTAAAGGGGATTTTTTTGCGCGCCTCTTCCATAAAATTCTCTAAATTACTGATCGTTTTGAGATGGGTATCTTTGAGCATCAGGGCATCGTCCAATCCCATACGGTGGTTTGTCGCTCCACCGATACGGGTCGCGTATTTTTCAAAATCACGAAGCATCGGACGGGTTTTTCGAGTATCGAGGAGTTTTGTCCCATAAGGGGCAATAATATCAACATAACGGCGGGTCAACGTCGCGATGGAACTGGCATGCAGCAGCATATTGAGCAGTGTCCGCTCAATTCGCAGCAGCGTGTGTGAATCGCCGGAGAGTTCCATCAGAACCTCCCCTTTGACAAACAGCTCACCGTCGTGTTTGTTCCACACGATTGAAAATTGCTCAATGTCCGCCAATACACGCAGATATTCCTCTCCTGCTAAAACGCCGTCACTTTTGGCAATGATCTTCGCACTGGCGCTCACCGCATCGGAAACCCGCGCATACAGATCCCCACGCCCTACATCTTCGGCTAACACGTCGCGGATAAATTGTTCGATCATAGAGTTACCTTTTTATCGTTTTTAACATCATTGGGAAATTGTTAGTTGAAAGGATTGATAATGTTCAAGCTTCCATCTATCAGCATCTCGTGTTGCATATCTTCGCTATAAACAACAGTGCAGTTATTTTCTAAAGCTGTTGCTACGATTAGCGCGTCATAATATTGAAATTGGTATCTATCTTTGAGTTTGAGCGCTTTAATTTGGGTGGTCAGATCAAAATCAACAATAGGCAAAACATTATCGATCTCCAATAAAACATTTTCTACTTGATCCGAATCTAACTTAAACTTTTTGAGAAGGATATTGCTGAGTTCATTGATGACTTGCTTGGAGATTATCACATTATTTTCGAAACTATCGAGCAGTTGCAAAGCTACGGATTGTTTTTTTGGTTCATCTTCCGAATAAGCATAAATCAGGATATTAGTATCCAAAAAAGCCTTATCGTGCATTTGCCTCTTCTCTATCAAATCGATAGCCCTTTGTTTTAATCGAAATAGAGTTTAGCTTTTTAGGCTTTGTTGAAGTGCTACTTTCTACAGTCAGTTTCACATCGTTTTTCGGTAGGTTGTTCAAAAAAAACATCACTTTATCGAAAATGGTGTCATTGACTTCGAGTTTGAGCGTATGCATCTGATCCCTCCTGTTTTGTATGTTGAGTAAATTATATCCCAAAACTCATAAAGAGATTCATAAGATATACCATTCTTGTCATACCGAACTTCACGTGCCCTTTAGGGTAGATTCGGCATCTACGCTTTTGCGGTTGTGGATTCCGTGTCGTGGCACGGAATGACGATGGGAATTTTTAAATGTCGATTGACATTAATATGCGTGAAAAAAACTACAAAGATGCTCAACGTCTCTTTATAAATGGGCTCCAGAAGCCACATTCGAATGTAACAGGAAAAAAAGCTGAAGAAAATTTTGAATTTGTTACAAAATACTTAGCTTCTAGTGGGGATCAGGAATCAAAGTGGATGATTGAAACCGCAAATAATCTTGAGCAATAACGTCTTTTAGAGCGAACAA
>NZ_JAEMQA010000048.1 GCF_022759005.1 Sulfuricurvum sp.
AGGGGAAAATTGTCGAAACGGGGGACAAAGAGTCGTTTCGCAACTCATCCAATGCCGTTGTCCAACAGTTTATCCACGCCCGATCCGAGGGGCCGATAGCGTTTCATTAATTTTCTCATTTCCGACTCTGAAAAAGTGAAGATTGAATACATGATATATTGCTCAATTACTCACTTATCGGGTAGTTTGGTAGGTATTTATGATAAGTAGGGAATTATTTTTTATTTAATAATGAAAGACGCTTATTGGTAAATACACATATTACGCCCGAGTTGTTATACATGATTTCGTGATTGAAATCGCAGTATGCGGCTGCTACATTGAGTGGTAGTTGTTCGTTACCCCATGATTGTGGGCTAAACATAGCTAATTCCCCTTCTTTACACTGTTTTGCTTGTTCATCATTTGAATAAATACAAAGTTTTGACTGATCTACTTCTGCTTTTTGACTACATCCTGTAAATATTACAAGAGATAGAAAAAAAGAAGATACATATAGTGACGTTTTCATGGAGGTTCCAATTTAAATTTAAGTTATAAGCTACAATATACTAGCTAAAATAACTGAATATAATTTAAAACGATAAACAGATATAGGTGTCAGGTGATAACTATAACTAATTCATAATGTCATTCGAGTCAGGTTGTTTTTTTAAAGGAATTGAGCATCGAGGGGGGCAAGGGGTAAAACCCTTTGGCTACGTCAGGATCACCTGAGCATAGGTGCAAAAATGCACATAAGCAGTAATGCTAATACAAGCTTATCCATAAATAACCCCCTTCACATACGGTTTTTGGAGGACAAAAAAAAAGCGGAGGTTTCGAACCCTCCGCCTCATTGTCGCTCCATTAACCGTATGGAAAGTTTTGTATTAGCGATAAAAGTATACCACAAAAAATAAATAAAAACGTGGATAAGCTGAATAACGATGAAAGGGATAAGAGCGAATCAACGCCCCCCAAACTTCTTTGTCCACCACTCTTGAGGGGTCATAGTCTTTTCTTTGAGATGATCCTCATCAAAATTAAACTCATATTTTGCGCAATATTCAAGCAAGATGGCATACGCTTCATTGATTTGGGTGCTCATAGCGTGAGCCGTAGCTATATCATCAGGGTGTTTGTCGGGATGCCATTGCTGCATCATTGTTTTGTAGCGGGTTTTGATATCGGAGAGGGTAGCTTTATCGCTCAGACCAAGGAGTGTTTTGGCCTTGATGAGCGTGTCAAAAGAGAGCATGGAAAGAGAGGTTAGTCTCTTTGTTGACGCATAAACGTCGGAACGTCTAAGAAATCTTCGGTATAGTCACCGTTGGCAACCATTGCCGGGCGAACGACAACACGAGGCTTAGCAACGGTTGCGGCCGCAGCGATTGCCTCTTTGTTTTCAAATTCGCTGTTATTGATCCCTTGAGATGCTTTTTTCTCAAAACCGGTTGCAATAAGGGTAATACGGATAAAATCTTTCGGTAGTGATTCATCGGTTGTTGTTCCGAAGATAACGTCCGCAGACTCATCCACACTGTTATGAACCACATCCATTGCAGCAGAGAGTTCCATGAACGGAAACTCAGGATGCATACTGAAGTGTACCAATACACCGAGTGCACCGTTTACTGACATGTTATCAAGAAGCGGAGATTCGATGGCATTTTTGATCGCTTCGTATGCTGCATTTTCCCCTTTGTATTCGCCCACACCCATGAGAGCCAAACCGCGATGGCTCATAACGGTTTGCAAGTCGGCAAAGTCAAGGTTGATGTCATTGTCACCGCTGGCAAGGATAACACCCGATGTTCCGCTAACGGCGCGAGCAAGTACGCTGTCAACGATTTTAAAGCTCTCTTTGATACCGAGTTTCGGATCAATGATAGAGAGAAGTTTGTCATTCGGGATAACAACGATACAATCAGATTCATTTTTCAATTCTTGAAGACCGTCTTCTGCCAATTTGAGACGTTTTTTACCTTCAAACGAGAATGGTTTTGTAACTACTGCGATAGTCAAAGCACCCACTTCTTTGGCACATTTTGCGATGATTGGGGCCGCACCCGTACCGGTTCCGCCGCCAAGGCCGGCTGCTACGAAAACAATATCCGCACCGCTGAGTACGCGTGCCAAATCTTCATAGCTCTCCAAAGCAGACTCTTTTCCGATCTCCGGTTTCATCCCCGCACCCAAACCTTTGGTGAGTTTAGCACCGAGTTGGACTTTTGTTGCGGCTGCCCCTTGCTCCAAGACTTGCGCATCGGTATTAGCAATAATAAGTTCGATTCCAGGGATTTGCTCTTTGAGCATATATCCGATCATGTTACCGCCGCCACCGCCGACACCGACTGCTACGATACGCGCTCCCGTGAGAGTTGTTGATTCTTTGATTGAAAATGGTTCCATGCTTGCTCCTTGACGTGATTAAAATAGTTGTGTTGCCCAATTCCAAAACTTGGAAATTGGGTTTGGTTGATCGCTCTGTACTGGCTTATTGGAGCCAATATTGACCATTTTGGTTGTTTCGGCAATTTTCTCTTCCTTAGCCGGCGGAGGTGTCGCCGCCGGTGTAGGAGTAGAAGATGCCGGTGTTGTAATAGAATCATAGGCTGATGGAATCTCTTCCGTTACAGGCGTAGCAAAAGAATGGGTGCCATTCTCTTCACCGGCATGTCTCATTCGGCGGTTTACGTCGATTTCATATGTGGTGTAACCGTCTGCAAGATATTTGATGAGTCCGACAGCTCCGGAATACGATGGGTCTCTGAGCGTATCAAAAAGTCCCCCAACATCAGTCGGTTTGGCAAGGCGTACAGGCATATTGTCCAAGATAGCGACTGCCAATTCCCGTAGCCCTTCGATTTTAGTAAAACCGCCGGTGAGAACGACGCCGGCACCCATATGTTCTTTGAGACCGCTTTTTTCAATGGATTGGGCGATAATCATCAGTGTTTCTTCGACACGGGCATAGATGACGTTGTGGACTACTTCCAATGATACTTCGTGGCTTGATGTCTCATCGCCAATTACCGGCAGTTCGATCAAATCATTGCTCGGTGCATATAGCGAACCGTAGTTGATTTTGACGTTATCGGCCGTATGGAGTGGAGTGTGCAATGCCATAGAGAGATCGTTCGTAATGTGATTCGAACCGACTCCCAAAAAGTCGTTATAACGGATAGCGTGCCCTGAGTGGATAACGATGTTACTCGTATTGCCACCCATATCGACGACGGCTGCTCCGAGTTCTTTTTCATCGGCATTGAGAACTGCGATCGCAGAAGCGTAACCGCTGAGGACAACGCTCTCCACTTCGACACCGGCTGCTTTGACCGCTTTGCGAAGATTGTTCAGATTGCTTTTTTGGGTTGTGATGATGTGGGTTTCAACTTCGAGTCGAGACGCATTCATCCCAAGCGGATCTTCGATGAAATCTTGATCGTCGACTTTGAAGTTATACGGCAATGCGTGTAGAACTTCAAATTCGTTAGGAATGTTAGCATTGTAGAGGGATGTATGCATAACACGTTGAATCTCATTGAGGGTGATCTCTTTGTTCGGAATATTCACGATACCGCTGGAGTTGAGGCTTTTCGTATAAGCCCCCGAGATACTGACGATAGCGCTGCGAAGTTCGGTTCCGGCTACCCGCTTGGCATCATTGAGTGCACTTTTGATTGACTTTGAGGCAAGTTCGATGTTGGTGATACTCCCTTTGCGAAGCCCCTGTGCTTTTGAGATGCCGGCTCCGATTATCGTAGCATTGTTGTCATCGTCAATTTCAGCGATGAGCGCACAAACTTTTGTCGAGCCGATATCAATGGCTAAAACGGTTCGTTTCAAATCAAATCCCCTCTACATAGATTTCAACCGGATATTTGCTTTCAAGCGTTTTGAGTAAAGCTTGATCTAACAAATTCCCTTTGAACTTAAGTACGGCATTTCCATCCGCTAATGTTTTGTCTTGAAGCAACTTTTGTTCCAAAACGTTATACATAATAACATTTCCGCTTTCTAAGGTGATAAAACCTTGTTTTTGTTTGGAAGCAAACAGCTTTGTTAAAAATTCTGATCCCTCAGGTGTACTCAAACCGCCTATTTTGTCACTCTCTTTACGGGTGATAAAATCGGTTGTGCTGCCACTGAATGTCTTATAACTGTTTTGCGCGAGCTCTTGAAGTTTGGATTTTTTCGCTGTGTTCATATACATAGCAATAACATCCGTTTTGGCTTCATCAAATGTTTTTGCGCGGGCAGGATTCATTTTGTCTAATTTGACGATGATATAGTCATTCCCTACTTTGCGCGGCTTGAGAAACGGTTTTTGATCGTTGAGAGACATGATCTCTTTGGTCAGTTCCGGATCAAAAGTCGAAGATTCTGTACTTACAGTCGCTTTTTGTGGTATTACACCGGCTTTGAGTGCACCTTTTTTGTAATCGATATAAAGACGCAGAGCCTCTTTTTCAGTTGCTTTATCGTTGAGAGCGGCAATGATTGAAGATTTTGCTTCATCGGATGTCAATAGTTTGCCATCTGGACCTTTGAGCAGTTGTCGGTTCATATCGTAGTATTCATTGATCTCTTTGTCACTTGGGGTTACAGTAATAGGTTTTTGGGTGACGTAACTCACTTCACAGCTTGGAGACGTTTTAAACTCTTTTTGATTTTTCCCCCAAAGTGCTTTGAGTTCCGCTTCGCTCGGTGATAGGGTAATCATGCTCGGCGTCAAAATTTTATAACTGATTTTATCGGCTACACCAAGTGCGTTTGCGAATGCATTGCTTTCAATAGTGTTTACCCCCGATGATAGAAGATAAAGGGTTTTTTGGATTAAGAGATCTTTTTTCATCGACTCTTCATACTCTTTGATGCTCAAGTGGTTTTGTTTCAAAGTTTCCGCGTATACCGTCTTGTCAAATGTTCCGTCTTTGGCGAAAACGCTTTGTGACTTGATAACATTCCACAACTCATCGTCCGTTACGATCAATCCGTAGCTTTTGGCAAGGTTCAGAACCAAAGCTTGATTTACGAGTTGGCGGAGCGCTTGGCGTTGGAGACCGAATTGTTGTGCCTGTTTCTCATCCAACTTCCCTTGAAATAGCTGATTGTATTGGTTAAAAAGGGTCGTATAGCTTTTTTGAAGTTCGGCAGAAGTGATCGAAATATCACCGACTTTCGCAACCGCTCCCGCTTTATCCCCGTAACTGTATTGTCCCCATCCCACGAATCCAGCTCCGATAAAAGCGATAGTGGAGATCCAAATGGTAATCACCAAGTATTTGCGATGGCGCTGCATCCAAGTAATCATATTAAACGATCCTATTGTAAAATTCAGATATTCTATTCACTTTACCATTAAACTTGGATGAAAATGGAAGAGAGCTAACAAATGTTAGCATAAAAATGTAGTTTTAGGGGTTTTTTTTAATGAATAATGTTGAAATATCGTCACGGGATTTAAATGTTCTATGGCATCCGTGCACTCAGATGAAAGATCATGAAACTATCCCGTTGACCCCTGTTTCAAAAGCTTACGGCGTCTATCTGGAAGATTTCGAAGGAGATACGTTCATTGACGCGATCAGCAGTTGGTGGGTCAATTTGTTCGGTCATTGCAACCCTTATATCAACCAAAAAATTAAAGAGCAGTTAGAAACTCTTGAACACGTGATATTGGCAGGATTTACCCATGAGGGAATTGTGCGGCTCTCCGAGCGGCTGGTGGCACTCTCTCCTGAGGGACTAACGCGTTGTTTTTATGCCGACAACGGCTCAAGTGCGATTGAGGTGGCTCTCAAAATGTCATATCATTCCCACAAAAATCAAGGCAAAGAGAAAGGACTTTTTGTTTCGCTCAGCGAGAGTTATCATGGTGAGACGCTGGGGGCATTATCCGTCGGAGACGTCGCTTTGTACAAAGAGACGTATGAACCCCTTTTGATCCGATCGATTCAAACCCCTTCACCGATAAATCAAAGCGTAGAAGCCGCTTTGGACGCGGCAAAATCATTTGAGAGTCTCCTACAAGAAAAAGGCGATGAGATAGCGGCATTGATTGTTGAGCCGCTGGTTCAGGGGGCAGGGGGGATGCGGATGTATCATCCGATTTTTTTGAGCGAAGCCAAACGATTGTGCGAAGAATACGGTGTCCATTTTATCGCCGATGAAATCTTGGTCGGGTTTGGGCGGACAGGAAGTATGTTTGCGTGTGAACAAGCAGGTATAACGCCCGATTTTTTAGTTCTTTCAAAAGGACTTACCGGTGGCTATTTGCCGCTATCTGTAGTACTAACGAATGAAAGTGTTTACGGCTCGTTTTATTGTGACTACAATCCGATTCGCTCATTTTTGCACTCACACAGTTATACTGGGAACGCATTGGCGTGTGCGGCTGCAAATGCAACGCTTGATATTTTCGAATCGGAAAATGTGATTGAGAATAACCGCAAAACGATAGCTCTTATTGCTGAAGAACTAAAACGTTTTGAGCCGTTTCCTAACGTCAAGGAAGTGCGTCAATGCGGGATGATTGCGGCAATAGAGTTGCAGGGGTATGACCCGCATGAGCGGGTCGGGGTGAAGATTCATCAATTGTGTTTGACACAAGGGGTTCTAATACGTCCGTTAGGGAGTGTTGTATATGTAATGACCCCTTATGTGATTACTCCGGATGAATTGCGAAAAGTGTTTGACGCGATTGAGTTTTCTTTGCAACGCATTTAAAGGTGTTATTAGTGCGCTTAGGTTATGATAAGGGTCATTAAAACCAAAGGCCGCTTGTGCAAGAGATCCCTCATATCCCTGTACTCTATCGAGAAGTGCTCGAAGCATTTGCCCCTTGCAAAGACGGAGTGATTGTTGATTGTACAATGGGATATGGCGGGCACTCTTCGCTGTTGTTGGAAAACAATCCCTCGCTGTCGTTGGTCGGAATCGATCAAGATCCTACCGCAATCGCCTTTTCAAGCAAACGTTTAGAACCATTTGGGGAGCGTGTCGAGATTTGTCAAGGACGTTTTTCAGACGTTGCCTCCGTACTGCTTTCTGAGAAAGGTGATAAAATTTGCGGTATTTTGGCCGATATAGGGGTGTCATCGCTGCAACTTGATCAGCGTGAGAGAGGGTTTTCGTATGAAAGCGACACTCTCGATATGCGGATGAATCCGAATGCGGTGCTCAGTGCACGTGAGGTGGTCAATGAGTACTCACAGAGCGCTTTAGAGACAATTTTGCGTGAATACGGCGAAGTAAGCAACGCTCGCCGCGTTGCGGAAACCATTGTTCAGCGCCGTCCGTTTGGTTCGGCCAAGGAGCTTTCGAACGCGATTTTTCATCTGATGCCGAAGGGAAAAAAAATTCACCCTTCGACGTTGGTGATGCAGGCGATTCGGATCGAAGTGAATGATGAGTTGGGTGAGTTGACACGTCTTTTGGATGCGATTGAGAACTCCTCTGTCAAAAAACTTCGAGTGGCCATTATCACGTTTCACTCACTCGAAGACCGGATTGTCAAAAACCGTTTTTCGAAGTGGTCAAAAAACTGCATTTGTCCCGATGATGCGATGCGCTGTACGTGCGGAAACAATCACGCGATCGGCAAAACTATTACCAAAAAACCGCTGAGTGCTCAAGAGGATGAGTTACGAGAAAACTCTCGAAGCCGAAGCGCCAAACTAAGAATATTTGAGATACGAAGAGATTGATACCTTATGAGCGATAAACTCGATATATTAGAAGAGACACAACATATCATCAGCCCTGATGATTCAATGGGGCCTCTTTTTTTACGGAATGTATTTATCGGTATTTTTTTGGTGCTGGTCGTGGTTTTCCCAAAAATCTTTATCAATACTCAAATTTATTTTAAAAGTCGGGAAATTTCGACGTTAAGCCATGAACACGACTCTTTGCTGGAAGAGAATCGATTGATTCGCGCTAAAGTTGAATCACTCAAATATAAAAATCAGGTTTTGGATACTCTCTTTTAAATCGGCTCTCATCTACAGTTTTGTTTTCTTCTTCCAATCAACTAAGAATAGTGGTGGTATAATCTCCGACTTAAATTGATCCTGTGCAGCAGCATAGAGATTAAAATTTTCACAAACGAGTGGATGTGAGCCGTTTATTTATCTTTTTGCTCATAGGAACTTTTGCGATTGCGCAAGCGGCTGCATGGAGAGAATCAAAAAGTTTTATCCTCAAGAAAGATGAATTGGCTAAAATTCTGGTCAAAAGTGAAGGACAAGAACGTCTTTTGAATTTTCGTTGGACATTGTATACCGACAAAGCGTTGGTTGTGCACGAAAGTTTTGATCGGATTGTGGGACAGCATATTTTGTATGTCGGGCATACGAATCAGAGTTTTCGAAAAGTTCTTTTGAGTTCAGAGAAAACGTCGAGAGATGTCCCGTATGTAATAGTCGTATTTAAAAAATTTGATGACGGCAACAAAACCGCGCAGATGGATCTTTTTTTGATTGACAAAGAGAGCCGGATTGTGTTGGATTATTTAACGAATAAGTGATGATTAGGTATGTTGGAAACTGTAGAAACCCTTATTGCTAAGTTGATTGATGAGGTTGATTATCCCCCTGCGGCGCATTTGTTCCAAAAACTCTCCGGCGGTAAACGACTCCGTGCACGCTTGATCCTCACTATTGCCCCTGAATCTGCTCAAGCTCCGTTGCTTGGAGCGATTGTCGAACTTATCCATGCGGCGAGTTTGCTTCATGATGATGTTATCGATGAAGCGCAGTTGCGTCGCGGTGTCCCTTCCGTCAATGCCACCGAAGGCTCAAAAACCGCAATCATGCTCGGAGATATTCTCTACTCCAAAGCGTTTAGTGAGCTTACCTCTTTTGACCCTCGTATCGCCCGCTCCGTCGCCGAATCGGTAACACGCCTCTCGGTCGGAGAGATGATGGACGTAGGGATGGCGGAGAATTTCAATACCGACCGTGATTTGTACCTCAAAATGCTCTATCTCAAAACGGCAACTTTGATCGAAGCGTGTGCTTACAGTGCCGCAATTTTGGCGGGAAAAGATGCTGAGGCATATTCCGTATACGGTAAAAACTTAGGGTTGGCATTTCAGATCGTAGATGACATTCTCGACATCACCGCCGATGAAGCGACATTGGGGAAACCCTCGCTCAACGATTTCTCGGAGGGAAAAGTGACGTTGCCGTATATTGATTTATACAACAGCCTCGATGAGAGTGAAAAAGGCCGCTTGATCGCCAATCATGCGAAAGTATTGGACGATGTTGAAAAAGTATGGATCCGATCTAAAATGGACGCATTCGGAACGATTGAACAATCGTATACGTACGCGAGAATGTTATGCGATGAAGCGATCGGTGCAATTGGTGATGACGTCGCATTGCGTGCCATTATTGAATCCGTGATCAAAAGAAGTTATTGATGCACTATCTAATCGTTAGTTTTTCACACAAAAACTCGACGTTGGCAATACGCGAGAAGCTTGCATTTGTGGACGAGGCGGCGCAGCTCAATGCGATGAAACATTTAAATGCTTCTCCATATATCAGCGAATCGATGATCCTCTCTACGTGTAACCGTGTCGAAGTTTTTTGCAGTTGCAGTGATACGGAATCGGCGAAAGAAGAGCTGTTTTTCCTGTTGACAAGACACTCAGGGCTGAGTCATACGGAACTCTATTCCCGTGCCGATATTTTCGACGATGAGGGGGGAATACACCACCTTTTTAGTGTGGCGAGTTCGCTCGATTCGATGGTTGTCGGAGAGACGCAGATTTCGGGTCAACTCAAAGATGCATTTAAACTCTCCCAAGAGAATGGCTATTCGGCCCAAAAAATCGCCTGGGCAATGAATTATGCTCTTAAGTGTGCCGCCGAAGTGCGTAACGCAACCAATATCTCTTCCAAGCCGGTATCGGTTGCCAGTGTCGCTATCGCGAAAGTGAAAGAGTCTATCGGAGATGTGCGCGGCAAAAAAGCACTGGTGATCGGTTCAGGAGAGATGTCGGTGATAACCTGCAAACATCTCAGCGCACAGGGGGTCGATATCACGATCATGAATCGGACGTTCGAGAAAGCCGAAGCGATTGCCCAAGAGTGTAATGCGCGAGTTCGCTCTTTTGAAGAGCTTGCCTACGCCATTAATGAAAATGAGCTACTTTTTACCGCGACAGGATCACTCACTCCGATAATCACGGATGAGATGATTAAATCGACGACGTATGATCGGTATTGGTTTGATATGGCGGTTCCAAGAGACATCGAATGCGATGCCTCATTGTGGTCGATCAAGCTCTTTCATGTCGATGATCTAAAATCGATTGTATCGGAGAATATCGCATTGAGAGAAGACGAAGCGAAACTCTCGTATGTCATTATCCGCCACCATGTGACTCTCTTTTTTGAATGGCTTAAAACCCTTTCGGTTGAGCCGTTGATCAAAAATATCTACCTTAGAGCCAATGAAGCCTCACGCCAAGAATCGAAGCGAGTTATTGAGAACGGCTATATCCCCAAAGAGTATGAAGCCGCCCTCCAAAAAGCGACCCTCCAAACTCTTAAGCGGTTTTTGCACCCGTTTGCCGAGCGGATGCGTGATGGTTCTGATCCGATGCGGATCGATACTCTGATCGAAGCGATGAGTTTTTTGATGGATGAAGAAGATGGGTCTGACCTCTCCCAAAAATCATGTAACTATTACCCCAAAGGAAAATAATGCGTTTTAGTAAAGCCTATATCCCAACAACCAAAGAAGCACCGAAAGATGCACAGCTCCCGAGCCATATCTATCTTTCGCGCGCCGGATTTGTGAGTCAAGTCGCTGCCGGTCTGTACAACTTTTTACCGCTTGGTAAACGGGTATTGCGTAAAATCGAAAATATTATCAACGAAGAGATGGAAAATAGCGGTGCGCAAGAGGTCGATTTGAGTTTCGTTACCCCTGCGGAGTTGTGGGAAGAGAGCGGGCGTATCGAAAAATTCGGTAAAGAGCTACTCCGTTTCCGTGACCGTAAAGAGAACCTCTTTGTTCTTGGACCGACTCATGAGGAGATGATGGTCAATATCGTTCGAAATCGTGTAACAAGTTACAAACAGCTCCCGCTCAATCTCTATCAGATCAAAACCAAATTTCGTGACGAAGCACGTCCGAGATTCGGTCTTATGCGCGGACGCGAGTTTGTGATGAAAGACGGTTACAGCTTTCACTCGACTGCCGAAGATTTGGACCGTGAATTTGATGCGATGGAAGCGGCGTACAAACGTATTTTGGAGCGTTTGGGATTAGAGTTTCGTATCGTTGAAGCCGATAGCGGTGCCATTGGCGGTACGGGTTCTAAGGAGTTGATGGTTTTGGCGGGAAGCGGTGAAGACACCCTCGCGGTATGCGATACGTGTGAATACGGAGCCAATGTCGAAGCGGCACGCCGTGCGCCGCGTACCGATATTCCCGAAGCGCCGAGTGCTGATTTTGCCCGTTTTAGAACGCCAAATATCCAATCGATCGAGGATCTGAGCAATTTCTTCCATGTCGATCCGTACTATACCCTTAAAGCGGTAGTTCAACGTGCGGTCTATATCGAGGGAAGCGAATTGGTTTGTTTCTTTGTTCGCGGATGTGACGAACTCCAAGAGGTCAAAGCGCGTAACAGTGTCGGGGCGATCGATTTGGTCGATGCAGCCGAAGCGGAGTTGATCGAAATCGGTCTTATTCCGGGATTTATCGGACCGTTGGATCAGGACAAAATCCGTATCGTAATGGATAATGATACTAAAAATGCCACATCGATGATCTGCGGAGCGAACGAAGCGGATTACCATTTTGTCGGTGTTGATTTAAGTGTTATGAATGAAGCCCATTTTGCCGATCTCGTCAGTGTTCAAGAAGGGGACGGATGTCCACACTGTAACGGTAAAATCCTCCATACAAAAGGGATCGAGGTAGGACACATCTTCAAACTCGGAACGGTCTATTCCGCACCGCTTAAAGCGGAGTTTTTGGATGAAAACGGTCGAAGTCAGCCGTTTATCATGGGAACCTACGGTATGGGTGTCAGCCGTTTGGTTGCTGCCGTCATCGAACAGCACCATGATGACAAAGGGTGTATCTGGACCCCGGCTACCGCTCCGTATTTGGTCAATATCATGGTCTCAAATATTAAAGAAGAGTCTCACATGGCATATGCCGAAGAGCTTTATGCTCAACTTCAAAAACAAGGAGTTGAGGTAATATTGGATGATCGAAAAGAGCGTTTCGGCTTTAAGATGTCCGATGCCGAGCTTATCGGTTTCCCGTATACGGTGATCGTCGGAAAAGAGTTGGATAACGGTTCGGTTCAGATTATGATACGTGCTACCCGTGAAATCATTACGGTGGATGCGTCTGATGTACTCGCGAAAATCGGAGAGCTTCGCGGATGATCTATTTTCTAATCTACCTGTTTATAGAGGTTCTTTTGACCGTCGAGGTTGCCTCTAAAATCGGTGGATTGGCGATGTTTTTGGAGATTATTGCCAGCGCGTTTTTAGGCATTTTTATTTTGATGAATTTTCGACACGCCTTGGCTGAAAATCTCGATGCATTACGGACACGGCAAATCGATATGCAAGGGTTCTCTAATCGTAATATTACAGGGTTACTCGGATCGCTTTTATTGATCGTTCCGGGTATTTTATCTGACCTTATTGGTGTTTTGATGCTTACTTTCCTTTTAGGTACATTGCTCATTAACCATTTTACGAGAAAATACCCTACAGAATACACCACACAAACCCCACAAAAGGATGATTATGTCATTGATGCAGAAATTATCGACGATACTCGCTCTCTCCGCTAGCCTAATGGCCGCTACTGATGCGGAAGTTATTTCGTTTTTGAAAAAAGGGATCGGAGGAAATCCTAATATTTCAAATCTTCAAATCGAGATCAACGGGAAAAAGAATCTCCCCTCTATGAGTGGGTGGCAAGCCTATTTTACGAATATTGACGCTGATGTTAAACAAGGTGCTGAAACGCGTCATATCACTCAAAACGGAATCTATTTCGTTAATGGCAATGTAATTGCTCCCGAATTGATCAATATCAAGACAGGTGAGCGCTATAACGATACCGTAGCTCCCGATTTCAGCAGCTCGTTCTACACCAAGAGTAATCTCATCAGCGGAGAAGCCAATGCTGCAAATAAAGTAGCGATTTTCTCTGATCCGCTGTGTCCGTTTTGTCGCCGTTATGTTCCTGAAGCTTTAGCCTATATGGCAAAATACCCTAAAACGTTTGCCGTCTATTATTACCACTATCCTCTCGCGGGTCTCCATCCTGCGGCAGTAACATTGACCAAAGCGGCCATTGCTGCTGAACAAAACGGATTGGATAATGCCGTATTGGGACTGTATAAAGTAGATATCAATGCGAGTGAGCGGGATGAGCAAAAAATCCTGAATGCGTTTAACAAAACGTTCGGAACCAAGATTGACAAAGATGATATTCGCCGCTCATCGGTCATCAAACAGTTCGAATTTGACCAAAAAGTGGCAAGTTCGATGATGGTTGCCGGAACGCCGACTGTATTCTTTAATGGGCAAAAAGACCCTTCAAAAAATAAATACAAAGAGATCAAGGTTAAGTAATTTATGAAAAAACTCACCATCGCAACACGCGGAAGCAAACTCGCCCTTTGGCAATCCAACCATATTAAATCGGTCATTGAATCAAATTTCACCGATGTTGAGGTTGAACTCAAAATCATTATTACATCTGGTGATAAAATTTTGGACGTTCCGTTGGCAAAAATCGGTGGGAAAGGGTTGTTTCTCAAAGAGATTGAGGAATCGATGCTTCGCGGTGAAGCGCAGATGGCGGTCCATTCTCTCAAAGATGTTCCGACAGTCATGCCCGAGGGGCTTTTACTCTCAGCGATTACGCTGCGTGAAGATGTCCGTGATGCGATGTTGAGTCAGAAATATCCGGATATACACTCTCTTCCTCAAGGGGCTGTGGTGGGAACGTCGTCACTCCGCCGCCGTATGCAGCTTATCAAAGAACGCCCTGATCTGGTTATTAAAGATTTGCGTGGTAACGTCGACACCCGTATCCGAAAACTCAAAGAGGGGGAATTTGACGCGATTATCCTCGCTGCAGCCGGAATTAACCGTTTGGGTTTCCGTGATTTGGTAGAGTATTTTTATCCGATCTCTTTGGATGAGATGCTTCCGGCAATGGGACAAGGTGCATTAGGGATTGAAACCGTTAATGATCCGTGGGTATTAGAGATCGCCAAATTTTTAGAAGATGAAAATAGCCGTATCGAAACATCGATCGAACGAGGATTTGTCGATACGCTGCAAGGGGGATGTCAGGTCCCGATCGGCGTAAGTGCTCGTGTTCAGAGTGATGATACTGTGGTCGTCCGCTCAATCCTCGGGATGCCGGATGGTTCTGAGGTGATGGGAGAAGAGGTTGTGGTTTCTAAAGACCAAACTGAGGGTGTCGGTGAAGCGATGGCGCAGCGGTTGATCGAAAGAGGGGCATTGGAATTGTTGCAACGTGCCGAAGCTATGGCAAATAAAGGTTAAGCTGTGACGCTGAAAAAAACGATTGATCTGCTTCAAAGTAACGGGGAACTCCGTGTTATCGATGCCCCTTTGGATATAAAGCTTGAGATCCCCCATTTGGCCTACGCCGAAGTCAAAAAACTTGACGGCGGGAAAGCGCTTTTATTTACGAACCCCGTTGATAAAGAGAGCGGTAAAAAATTTGAAATACCGGTGGTGATGAACCTATTCGGATCGTATCGCCGTACTGAATTGCTATTTGGACGCGACGTTGAGGGGGTGGCAACCGAGATTGAGAAACTCCTTCACATGAAACCGCCGCAAGGGTTCAAAGAGAAAATCGGAATGCTTGGCGATCTGTTTGCCATGAAAGATATTTTCCCGAAAAAACTTCCGAAACGGGGAAGCTGCCAAGAGATCGTGAAACAAGGCGATGAGGTTAATCTCTACGATTTGCCGATTCTTACAACATGGGAAGAGGACGGCGGACCGTTTATTACGATGGGACAAGTCTATACCCAAAGTCTCAACGGTGAAGTGGTCAATTTGGGAATGTACCGCCTCCAAGTGTACGATAAGAACCATTTGGGGATGCATTGGCAAATCCACAAAGATTCGTCTCACTTTTTTGACCAGTATCAGCGTGAAGGGAAAAAAATGCCCGTCTCTATCGCCATCGGAGGTGATCCGCTCTATACGTGGTGTGCAACCGCTCCGTTGCCCTATGGAGTGAATGAATTATTGCTGTACGGATTGATCAAAAAAGAGTCACCGAAATTGGTGGAATCATTGACCACGCCGCTCTTCATTCCTGAAGATGTTGATTTCGTTATCGAGGGATGGGTCGATACGGCAAAATTACGTGAAGAGGGACCGTTTGGGGATCATACGGGGTATTACACCCTAAAAGAGTTCTATCCTGAGCTGGAAGTAACTGCCCTTACACACCGTAAAGATCCCTATTATCTCGCAACGGTTGTCGGGAAACCACCGCTTGAAGATAAATATATGGGATGGGCGACAGAGCGTATTTTCTTACCGCTGCTTAAAACCAATGCAGCCGATCTGATCGATTATCATATGCCGGAAAACGGGGTGTTTCATAACCTTATTTTGGCAAAAATGAAACCGTTGTATAAAGGGCATGCCAAACAGTTTATGCATATTTTTTGGGGCTCAGGACAAATGAGTTTCGTCAAACACGCCCTTTTCTTTGGAGAAGATGCACCGAAACTCAATAATTACGAAGCATTGGTAACATATGCTCTCAATCGCTTTTTGCCGAAATGTCTCTTTATTTCCGAGGGGATTACCGATGCACTCGATCACTCCAGTCCCGAGAGTTTGGTCGGCGGAAAATTGGGGATCGATTTTACGGCATCGTATTCGCCGGTAGGACCCGAATCGATTGAGAGCCCGTTATTATTGCAAAAGTTGCAAGCGATTATCCCTGAAATAACGGGAGCAACTCAGTATATGCGTCATACGGCTAACCCGATAACAGCTATCAGCATTCAAAAACACCGCTCACTGAAACCTTTGATGGCTCAGTTGGAATCTCTTGGCCAATATTTACGGGTAGTTGTTTTTGTTGATGAAGCAAAAAATGATATCCATAACCCTTACATGCTTATTTGGCGTATTACCAATAATATGGATGCGGCGCGAGACGTTTATCGCGGTGAGTCGATCGTGGCGATTGACGGAACGACTAAAACGGGTGTTGATGGGTTTGAGCGTGAATGGCCAGGAGACGTTGAATGTACCGTGTCCGTCGTTGAGCGGTTAAAAGCATTGGGTGTTTGGGATTTAGATTCGAAGTTAGAGCAGAAATACCGGCTCTAAGAGCTAAATAACCCTTTATTGGGGAAATAGCGATTAAGCAATTTATTATTATTGCTAATGTAGTATTTATCAATTAGATAGAATAGGAATATAGTTCAATGCGCACTTTTTATGCTACAGTAGTGATAACACTTTTGGCCGGTTCTTGTGCTCTCAATGCCGCAACCTATAAAGGACAGAAAATATATATCGAAACATGCAAAGAGTGTCACGGCGGCGGACAGGCATTGGCCGGTTCAAAAAAGCAGCGCGAGTGGAAAAAGATTATGGATAATAATGGTGAAGTTTTGGCTCAAATCCACTTGAACTCGAAAAAAGCGGAACCGTCTTGGGTTTATTTCAATAATCGTGCGTACACAAAAAATGCGAAACATCTTGAAGACTTTTTAGTCGAATATGCCAAAGACAGCGGTAACGTTCCTGCCTGTAATTAAATAAATCTTCACATCCCTATGGGATGATTTTCTTCTAAACCAAACTTCGTTAAAATACCATATTAGTTCTCAAAAATTTTATTTTTGAAGCTTTGGTGCATAATATTAAAATATTTCGGAGATACCATGGAAAAGATGTGGTCGGGACGTTTCACACAGGACGCGTCAACCTTATTAGAAAAATTTAACGCATCGATCATGTTTGATCAAAAACTCTACCGAGAAGACATCGAAGGCTCAATCGCCCATGCCAAAATGTTGGCACATCAAGGGATTTTGACGTTTGATGAGGCACATTTGATCGAAACGGGTATGGCTCAAGTACTTCAAGAGATTGAAGCGGGTGTGTTTGAGTGGAAAATCGGCGATGAAGATCTCCATATGGCGATCGAAAAACGCTTAACTCAAATCATCGGCGATGCGGGGAAAAAGTTGCATACGGCGCGTAGCCGAAACGATCAGGTTGCCCTCGATTTTCGCCGCTATGTGTTGCGTAAAAATCATGAGATTGCCGATCAAATCAAAGCGCTTATGAAAGTGCTCCTCGATATTTCGCGCGATCATACATCGACCCTGTTACCTGGGATGACCCATTTGCAGCATGCACAACCGATCAACTTTGCTTTCCATTTACTGGCTTACGTTTCGATGTTCAAACGTGATTGCGAACGATTTCAGAGCAGCGCGGCACGCAATAATATCTCTCCGATAGGGTGCGCCGCATTGGCAGGAACACCGCACAATATTAACCGTGAAATGACCGCAAAAAGTTTGGGATTCGATTCGGTCAGTATCAACTGTCTCGATACGGTGAGTGATCGTGACTTCGCGTTGGAAATTTTGTTCAATATTTCGACGTTGATGATGCACATCTCCCGTTTGGCGGAAGAGATTATCCTTTGGTCGAGCTATGAGTTCCGTTTTGTCGAACTTTCCGATGAATACTCAACCGGAAGTTCCATCATGCCGCAAAAGAAAAATCCCGATGTTCCTGAACTTCTTCGCGGTAAAACGGGACGTGTATTCGGTAATCTTATGGGACTGTTGACGGTGATGAAAGGGCTTCCTTTGGCGTATAACAAAGATACGCAAGAGGACAAAGAGGGGGTGTTTGACAGTGTTGAAACCGCTGAAATCTCCCTCGAAATTCTCCGAGAAGCGCTGAAAACGATGACGATCAAACCGCATAACATGGAAAAAGCGTGTAAACTCGGTCACCTCTCCGCGACTGATTTGGCCGATTATCTGGTTGAACATTGCGGCGTACCGTTCCGTGAAGCGCACCACATTACGGGTCGCGCGGTGGCTCGTGCCGAAGTGTTGGGAATCGACCTGAGTGATATTTCCTATGCAGAACTCAAAGCGATTGATGAGCGAATCAAAGAGGATGTTTTGGGCTATTTGGCGATCAAACATTCGATGAATGCACGTATCTCCCAAGGGGGAACGGCAGAGGTACGAACGTTGGAGCAAATCCTCTATTTTGATCATTATCTCAAGGATGTGCAATGAAGATTACCGTTTCCCATCAGGATGCAATGCGCTTTGAAGCGAAAACGGAAAAGAGCAGTTTTATCATTGATTGTCCAAAAATCTCTCCGATCGAGTATTTTTTGAGCGGATTGATTGGATGTACGGCTACTGACATTGTGATGCTTCCTCAAAAAAGCGGCAATACCGTCAAAAATTTGAGCGTTTCGGGAGAAGTGGTACGAAACGAAACCCCTCCGAGAAAATTCAATACATTGCACTTGGAATATTCGTTCGATTCGGATGCGGACGACACCACAGCGGCTCGTTGGGTCATGGCGAGTGTCGAGACCTACTGCTCAACGATCAATACGATTCGCGATACGACAGCAATTACGTATACGATTATTCATAACGGGAGCATTATCCGTGAAAACGAAGAGATGATCAGCGGTGGCGGAAGCAGTGTTGATTTCGGTGCTTTGCAAGGGTGCAACGCGTAAATAAACTCCGTTCGCCCTGAGCTTGTCGAAGGGTGCGTTCATGGTTCGACATACCCAAAAGGCACGTGAGCTCACCACAAACGAAAATCGGTGTTAATTAAAAAAAGTCTTTCGGATCGGCATCCGCAAAATGACCCCATTTGAGCTTCGCTCCGCCGAGGATATGGAAGTGTAGATGTCCTACCTCTTGTCCTCCGTTTTCTCCGATATTGCTGATGATACGATACCCGCTCTCATCGATTCCGCACGCTTTCGCTACCTCTTGCATAAATGTCGCCATTCTCCCCATGGCATCTCCGGGAATATCATTGAAGCTTTGATAATGAGTTTTCGGAATGGCTAAAACGTGTACGGGCGCTTTTGGATTGATGTCGTGAAAGGCATAAAATTCGTCGTTTTCGGCAACAGCATTGGAGGGGATTTCTTTATTGATTATTTTGCAGAAAATGCACATATTAAACCTCTTTTTTTATGCTATTGTAGCACATAGAAGATCGCTTGAAGCTATTTATAAAAGAGATTTGACTACAATATCCTCTAAATTGAAAGCTCTTTCAGAATAATGTAAAGATCTATTTTAACGCTTTCAGAAAATCACCATGGAGACTCTATTTTGCAAGAGTGGTATGACGCTATAAAATCGGCCGACTCGATTGAAAAAATCGAAGAGATCCGAATCGCAATTTTTGGAAAAAAAGGGATTATGAACGCCGAGTTCGCCCGAATGAAAGATATTCCCGATGCTGAAAAAGGGACATTCGCAAAAGAGCTGAACATCCATAAAGAGGGATTGAATGCTTTGTTGGTCGATCGTAAACTCTTTTTGGCAATGGAGCATTTACAAGCGACTATGAAAGCTGAAGCGATCGACGTCAGCCTCTACAGCGCAACAACCGAGCGCGGTTCATTGCACCCAGTTATGGAGACGATGGATCGCATTGTCGAGCATTTTGTCGCGATGAACTTTTCGGTGAAAACAGGACCGATGGTGGAAGACGATTTTCACAATTTTGAAGCGTTGAACCTTCCGAAATACCATCCTGCACGTGATATGCAAGATACCTTTTATTTCAAAGATTCGATGCTCTTGCGTACCCACACTTCACCGGTACAAATCCGCACGATGCTGAGTCAAAAACCGCCGATTCGGATGATCGCGCCGGGTGCGGTATTTCGCCG
This sequence comes from Sulfuricurvum sp., assembly GCF_022759005.1. Classification (GTDB taxonomy): domain Bacteria; phylum Campylobacterota; class Campylobacteria; order Campylobacterales; family Sulfurimonadaceae; genus Sulfuricurvum. The sequence continues at coordinate 19,972 of NZ_JAEMQA010000048.1, forward strand.
TGATTACGACATCACCCATACACCGATGTTCCATCAGGTTGAAGGTCTTGTCGTTGAAGAGGCGGGGAAAGTTTCGTTCGCCAATCTCAAATTTATTCTCGAAGACTTTCTCAAAACGATGTTTGGTGATGTCAACGTCCGTTTCCGACCGAGCTTTTTCCCGTTTACGGAGCCTTCAGCAGAAGTGGACATCAGCTGTATTTTTTGCGGTGGCGAAGGGTGCCGTGTGTGCTCTAAAACCGGATGGCTTGAAGTCCTCGGATGCGGTATCGTCGATCCGAATGTTTTTAAAGCAGTCGGATATGAAAATGTCAGCGGGTATGCGTTCGGTCTTGGGGTCGAGCGTTTTGCGATGTTGATTCACCGTATCGGTGATTTGCGCTCATTGTTTGAGGGTGATACGAGATTATTGGAGCAGTTTAGATGATCGTTACAAAAAATTGGTTGAATGAATGGATCGATCTGGACGGTATCGGCGCGGAAGAGTTGTGCAAAACGTTCAATGCGATCGGATTGGAAGTCGACGCTCACGAAGCGATCCGTGTTGCGGACGGTGTGGTAGTCGGATTTGTCGAAAAATGTGAAAAACATCCCGATGCGGATAAACTCAATGTGTGTCAAGTGAACGTCGGAACTGAAGTCCGCCAAATCGTCTGCGGTGCATCGAATGTCCGTGCAGGAATCCACATTGCATTGGCAACTGTCGGTGCGGAGCTTCCGGGCGGGCTGAAGATCAAAGAAGCAAAACTCCGTGGTGTAGATTCACATGGTATGATCTGCTCCGCTAAAGAGATCGGTTTGCCGTCAATGGGCGAGGGGATTATGATCCTTGATGCGAGTATCGGCGAGTTGGTACTTGGGAAAAATCTCAATGAGTATGCGGTTTTCAATGACGATATTATTGAAATTGAGTTGACTGCCAATCGCGGGGATTGTCTCAGTATCCACGGGATTGCTCGTGACTTGCGTGCTGCACTTTCTCGTCCTTTGAGAGAAAAAAATACCAAAGATGATCAAGAGAACCGTTTGGGGATCGGGCGTATTTTACAGCTTCATCACGGTGAAACGTTTAACACCGATCTTTTATTCGGTGCGGTAGACGTTAAAAATTTTGAAGTACCGTTCATCATTGCATTACGTTTGGCGATGATCGAAGAGACGTATACTACGGCTGTGGATGCGCTGTTGCTCTATGCGACGCATGCTACGGGGGTAATTTTACGCGCCTATCCGTTTGAAAAGTTTGGAGATGCGGAAAATAAGGGTGTTATAACGCTTCAAAACGATGAAAACGGTTATGCGGCACTGTACGGAAAAGAGAAGGTTTCTGTCATTGGAGTTTCTCAAGAAAAAGAGGCTCATTTCACTGCTCAAGAGGGATTGGTGGTCGTTGAAGCGAGTTATATTGCCCCGGATCTTATCGCAAAGAAAATGGGAGAGCATAAAGTAGCAAGTTGTCCTCATTATTACCGTACATCACGCGGTAGTGAGCCGAGTCTTGCGATCGGGATTCGGTATGTGAACGAATTGTTTGAAAAATATTCGGATTCGCAAGTATATGGCGGTAACATAGAATTGACAACGACATATGAGCCCCGTTTGATCAGCATGGTTGAAGAGGAGTTTGAATCGTTTATCGGTCTTAAAATCGATAAAACGCGAATTACCCAAATTTTCAAAAACCTCGAGTTGGATATCGGTAAACCGAAAGGTTCAACGTTTGCGATTTCAGTGCCGAAATTTCGTCACGATATTGTGAATAAGCAAGATATTATTGAAGAGATTGTTCGTATCGTCGGTATCGACAATATCCCATCAAAACCGCTTGTTTTTGCTGAAAAAAATCAAATGGGTGATGATTTGGCGGAGTACAAAAAAACACGTCTTTACCGTCAACGTGCAGCACAAAGCGGCTTTTACGAGTCGGTTCATTTCGTCTTTAACGAGCGTGCACAAGTTGAAAAATACGGATTTGTTTGCACCGATGAGGATAAAGAGCTTCTTAACCCGATTACGGCGACGTTTGACACGTTGCGTCCGACGTTGTTGGTAGGACTTTTAAATTCTGCTTCGGCAAACGTCAAAGTCAATCAAAAGAAGATTGCTTTGTTTGAAGCCGGGATGGTTTTTGATACAAACCGCCAAGAGAGCAAACGTATCGGGTTTATCGTTTCCGGAGCATTGGAAAGCGACAAAATCGCAAATGCCGGGAAACCTGCGCTAATCGATTTCGCGGCGTTTACGAAACTGATTGCCGATGTTGCGGGTTCATTCGAACTGGTATCCCATATGCCGAGTCACTTATTGGCACATCCGTATGTGTGTGCCAAAGTGCTTATCAACGGCGTAGAAGCGGGAGAACTTTTCCGTGTTCATCCACAGGTGGAGGAGGAATTTGATCTTGCACAAACGTTTATGTGTGAACTCAATATGGATGCCTTGCCATATGCCTTGGTCAAAGCGCAACCGTATTCGAAATACCAAGCCTCGTATCGCGATCTCAGTGTTCTTATCTCCAAAGAGGTGACGTACGAGACGATCAAAGCGGTTATTGCAAAACACGCATCGCCTCAAATCCGCCGTTTCTATCCGGTGGACCGATATGTTTCCGAAAGCTTGGGGGATCAAATGAGTTTGACCCTCCGTTTTGTCCTTCAATCGGATGAAAAAACGCTCGAAGAAGAGGATATTAACGCTGCGATGGAATGGATCCTCGGCGGATTGCGCGATGAACTTGGGGCAGGTTTGAGATGATGTCCGCGAAGGTTTCTCCTGCTCGCTCTTTTAGCTTTCAAAGCGATGCGATCGCTCCGGATAAATCGATTTCACACCGCTGTGCGATGTTTTCGGTTTTAGCGGAGGGGGAAAGCAAAATCGAGAATTTTCTCCGTGCCGAAGATACTCTCAATACCCTCAAAATCGTCGGTCATTTGGGTGCTGAAATTACGGACGACGGTAAAACAATTGCGATCCGTTCCAACGGGATCAAAGAGACCTCCGAGATCCTCGATTGCGGTAACTCCGGTACAGGGATGCGTCTGTTTTGCGGACTTCTCAGCTCTGCGGAAGGGCATTTTGTCCTCACAGGAGACGAATACCTCAAACGCCGTCCGATGAAGCGGGTCACACAACCGTTACGTTCTATCGGAGCTAAGCTGGACGGGCGTAATAACGGCGACCTTGCTCCGCTCTCCATTCGCGGAGCTTCGCTCAAAGCGTTCGACTATATCTCTCCGATCGCTTCAGCACAGGTGAAAAGTGCGATGATGCTTGCGGCACTCCGTTCTGATGGTGTGTGTACGTTTAAAGAGCCTGAACTCAGTCGTGACCATACGGAGCGGATGTTACGCGGTATGGGCGCGCGTGTAGAGATCAATGGTCTTGAGACAAAAATTTGGCCGCTTGAGCAGCCCCTTAAGCCTCTTAATATCCGTGTTCCCGCCGATCCATCAAGTGCTTTTTTCTTTGCGGTGGCGGCCGCTATTACCCCTAACGCTTCGGCGGTTATCGAAGGTGTTACCCTTAATCCGACTCGTATCGAAGCATTTAAAGTCTTGGAGCGAATGGGGGCAAAGATCACCTATACCCTTAATGATGAGCGGTATGAGCCGATCGGGATGATTCGTGTGGAACACGCACCGCTTCATGCCGTTACGGTCGAAGAGAATATTGCATGGCTTATTGATGAACTTCCTGCCCTCTCCATCGCCATGGCGTGTGCCGAGGGGAAAAGCGTTATCAAAAACGCCGAAGAGCTACGGGTTAAAGAGTCAGATCGGATTAAGACCGTGGTGGACAATTTAAATCTTTGCGGCATTGAAACTGAAGAGTATCCTGACGGATATGCTGTTAAAGGCGGCGAACTCAAAAGTGCGTGTGTCAACAGTTACGGCGACCATCGTATCGCAATGAGCTTTTTAATCGCGGGGCTTCGATGCGGTATGGAAGTAGAAGATATCGAGTGTATCAACACCTCATTTCCGAACTTTTTTGAACTTTTAGAGTTGTGTACCAAGGTTGAGCGATGAAAATAGAGTTGGCGGAGAGTTACGGCTTTTGTTTCGGGGTGAAACGGGCAATTAAGATTGCCGAAGAGAACCGAAACTCCGCAACGTACGGGCCGCTTATTCATAATGCCAACGAGATCGATCGCCTTAAAAACGATTTTAACGTCGCTTTGAGCGAAAATCTCGATTCATTTCATGAAGGGAATACGGCGGTTATCCGTACTCACGGTATCCCGAAGCAAGAGCTTGCAGTTTTGAATGAACGCAATGTCAATGTTGTCGATGCAACATGTCCTTATGTGACCAAGCCGCAACAGATTGTCGAAGAGATGTCTGCACAAGGGTACGACATCGTCATATTTGGGGATGAATCGCATCCTGAGATCAAAGGGGTTAAAAGCTACGCGATCGGAAATGTGTTCGTGATCAATAGCCCCGATGAAATTGATGATCTCAAACTCCGCGAAAAAGTCGCTACCGTTGCCCAAACAACCCGAAAAATCGAAGATTATCAGCAAATCGTTGGAAAATTGATGGCAAAGCACAAAGAGGTTCGTGTTTTTAACACGATCTGTAATGCAACTTTCGACAACCAAGATGCGGTACGTGATTTGGCGCAAAAAGCCGATGTCATGATTATTATCGGAGGGAAGAACTCTTCCAATACTAAACAGCTTCATTCGATTGCCAAAGAGTATTGCACAGATAGTTATCATATCGAAAGTAAAGATGATTTGAAATTCGAATGGTTTTTGAATAAACTGTTTTGTGGAATCAGTGCCGGAGCTTCAACCCCTGATTGGATTATCGACGACGTTGTTGGGGCAATTCAAACTATCAACGAATGATTTTTTCGTCGAAATCTATCCTTCTCTTTTTTCTTTTCTTATCTTTTCACTTTTAGTGGCGGGGAGTACATTTTTGGATTCGCTCAAAGAGAGCCATCTGAACGTGATCTAGCTACAATAATTGGTACACAGAAAGCGAGAAAAGTACACAAGTTGTAGAGAGGAGAAAATATGTCCATTGTTTCATAAAATAATCATAGATAACCGTAAATAAATCAAAATCAAGCATTTTTTCGCTATAATCAGCCAATTTTTAGTTACAAGGGAATAGGTATGGCTTTCGATAACGAATCGTTCGAAGAAGAAAATTTTGCTGAGATGTTAGAGGCATCTTTCAAAGAGCAAGAATCTACACGCATTACTGAGGGTGAAGTAGTAGAGATCCAAGAGGGTGATAATCGCGCATTGGTAGGCGTCGGTGAGAAACTCGAAGGGATCCTTTCACTCGATGAAATTCGTGATGCAGAGGGCAAACTTTTGTTCAATGTCGGCGATAAAATTACGGTAATGGTAATGGGGCACTATAACGAGCGTCCAAAAATTTCATACAAAAAAGTGCTTGAGCAAGAGAAAACACTTGCGTTTATCAATGCACACAAAGACGATTTTGAATCGGTTGTGATCGAAGCGTTGGTGACCAAGAAAAACAAAGGTGGATACCTTTTGGAAGCGGACGATGTCCATTTCTTCCTTCCTCGTTCACTTGCTGCGTTCAAAGAGACTGACCAAGTGGTCGGTAAAACGATCAAAGCACAAGTGGTTAAAATCGATCCGGCTGAGGCGTCAATCGTTGTTTCTCGCCGCAAACTTTTCAATGACGAGCGCAAACGCAAAAAAGAGGTGATCGATGCGTTGATGGAAGAGGATAAAATTATCCAAGGTACCGTCAAAAAAATCACCAGCTACGGTATGTTCGTCGATGTCGGCGGAATTGATGGTTTGGTGCACTACAATGAAATCAGCTACAAAGGGCCGGTTAACCCGTCTAAATTGTACAAAGAGGGTGATATTGTCAATGTAAAAGCGATCGCATACGACAAAGACAAACGTCACCTTTCACTCTCGATCAAAGCGGTACAATCCGATCCGTGGCAAGAAGTTGAAGAGGCGTTGGAAGAGGGTGATACCATCACCGTTACCGTCAGCAACATCGAGCCGTACGGTATTTTTGTTGACCTTGGAAACGACATCGAAGGATTCTTGCATATCTCAGAAATTACATGGGATAAAAACATCAAACACCCTAAAGATTATTTGACAGTCGGTCAAGAGATCGATGTAGAAGTAATCGAAATCAACTCGAAAACGCACAAATTGCGTGTATCGTACAAACGTCTTCAACCCAAACCGTTTGAAGAGTTCACCAAAAAATGCAAAGAGGGTGACGTAGTAAAAGGTACTGTTACCTCTTTGACCGATTTTGGGGCATTCGTCAAAGTTGGCGGAGTAGAGGGATTGTTGCATAACCAAGATCTTTCATGGGACAAAAACGTCAAATGTAAAGATACTCTCAAAGTAGGCGATGAGATCGAAGTAAAAATCGCAAAAATCAATACGGAAGACGAGAAAATCTCTTTGAACCGTAAATCGCTTGAAGAGTCTCCGATCGATCAATTCGCAGCGAACCACAAGATAAACGAAGTGGTCAAGGCGACCGTTCGCGACGTCAAAGATTTCGGCGTATTCGTTTCATTGGAAGGGGGCGTTGACGCTCTTATCCGTAACGAAGACCTTTATCCGTTGGTTGCCGAAGATCTTGAGGTGGGTCAGGCGATCGAAGCGGCTATTTTGGTTATCGATGCAAAACGCGACCGTATCCGTCTCTCTGTGAAAAAATTGGAGCGTCTGAACGATCAAAAAATGTTAGACGAGATCAACGATAACGACTCACACAGCCTTGGTGATTTGATTAAAGATCAGTTGAAATAAATTTCATGCGACGTGCTGCGTATTGGCTGGTTCCTTTAATCGCCTTTTGTGTAGCACTTTTTATCGCCCTTTTTTTGGTGGAGATTAATCCCTCTGCCCCCAAACTCCATTCCTCCGAAGAAACGGATGAAAATTCTTCTTCGATCGGTTTAAAAGATCGCATCGGAGATTGGATCAGCCATTTTTCAAAAATCGGAGAAGATAATTATTTGTATCCCGTTAACGAAGTTACGCTAAAACTCGATATGGGAGACAAAAGTAACGATTTGGATTTATACCGGCTGACGATTAAGCCAAAAAATTCGGATGAGCTTTTGCAGTGCAAAGATGAATTGAAAAAAACCGATCTCCCTTATGTTATACAAAATGATGGGGATGCGAAACTTCTCACGGTTGATTCAGCAGACAAAGAGCAACTGCAATCTCTTGTAACCAAACTAAAAAGCTACCAAATCACGGCGACATTTTCGCCTTATACTGAGGAAAAATAATGGAAAAATTTAAAATTGTTGTATGTGACCATATCCATGAAGAGGGATTAAATCTTCTTCGTCGCGACGATCAAGTTGAGATGATTTTTGCCGCCGATATGGATAAAACCGCTCTTTTGGACGTTATCAAAGATGCGGATGTTGCAATTACCCGTAGTTCTACCGATGTTGATGATAAATTTATCAATGCGGTAAAAGGGAGAATGAAAGCAATCGTTCGTGCCGGTGTCGGTGTCGATAACGTGGATATTCCAGGATGTTCGAAAGAGGGGATTATTGTTATGAACGTCCCAACGGCAAATACCATTGCTGCGGTTGAACTCACTATGGCACACATGCTCTCATGTATGCGTATGTTCCCGTATTCACACGATCATTTGAAAAATCAACGCATTTGGAAACGTGAAAAATGGTACGGGTATGAACTCAAAGGGAAAAAACTCGGTATTATCGGTTTCGGTAACATCGGTAGCCGTGTAGGTATCCGTTCTAAAGCGTTCGAGATGGATGTTATCGCGTATGACCCGTATATCCACCCCTCAAAAGCGACGGATGTGGGTGTGAAATACACCACTAACTTCGACGATATTTTAGCGTGCGACATTATTACGATTCATACACCGAAAAACAAAGAGACAATCGGTATGATCGGTGCGGATGAAATCGCCAAAATGAAAGACGGAGTGGTTCTTATCAACTGTGCGCGCGGTGGATTGTATGACGAAGACGCGCTGTATGAGGGGCTAAAATCAGGCAAAATCCGTTTTGCGGGTATCGACGTATTCAACAAAGAGCCGGCAACCGACAACAAACTTCTGGATTTGGATAACATCACTGTTTCTCCACACTTGGGTGCCAATACGTTTGAATCACAATATAACATTGCTGTCGAAGCGGCACAGCAAGCGATCGAAGCGGCAAAAGGGATTGCTTATCCTCATGCATTGAATTTGCCGATCGATGAGACTAAAATTCCTGCGTTCGTTAAGCCATTCCTTGAAATGGTACAAAAAATCGGTTTCTTGAGCGCACAAATTAACAAAGCTCCGATCGTATCGATTAAACTTAGCGGTCGTGGTGATATTGCCGAGTATCTTCCGTCTTTGGCTACATTTGCGACTGTCGGTGCTATGGCTGAGATGTCAGGTGAAACAATCAACTACGTAAATGCCGATTTTGTTGCTAAAGAGCGTGGAATCAAAGTGGAAGTAGAAGAGCTTCCAGAGAGTCCGGTATACAAGAACCTTGTAACGGTGAAATTGACAACCGATAAAGAAGCTATTGAACTTAGCGCAACTATGTTCGGTGATGACGTTCAACGTATCGTTGACATCAACGGTTTCGGTGTCGATGTTGAGCCGACGGGGAATCTGATCCTTTTCAAAAATACCGATGTTCCGGGTGTGATCGGTCAAGTTGGCACTTTACTTGGCGCTCACAACGTTAATATCGCTGATTTCCGTCTCGGACGCAACCGCAGTGGCGAAGCGTTAGCGGTTATCATCGTTGATTCTGCGGTCAGCGAAAAAACACTCAAAGAACTCTCAAATCTTAACGCCTGCATCAGCGTCTCTTACGCTCGTATCTAATTTTCTCTTCTTCCCGCGATATTCCCGACTCGATCGGGAATCCAGCTATCTTTCTTTTGTATAATTTTTAGTTACTTCAATTTTATCTATCCAGTAAATGATTAATACGTGAACAATATCCAAATTTAATGATAA
>NZ_JAEMQA010000133.1 GCF_022759005.1 Sulfuricurvum sp.
ATAATGACTGGATCAGCTAGCGATGATGCCAAGTTACAGAAACATATCTACTCTAAGCAGACCAAGAAGGACTTAGAGAAGAGAATTAAAGATCCAGAGGATGAACTAAAACTGGTTATCGTCAGAGATATGTGGCTTACAGGATTTGATGCACCTAGCATGCACACAATGTATATTGACAAACCGATGAAGTCACACAATCTTATGCAAGCCATAGCCAGAGTTAATCGTGTGTTTAAAGGTAAAAACGGGGGATTAGTCGTTGATTATATTGGTATAGCCAATGAACTCAAAGCCGCTTTGAAAACCTATACTGGAGCTAATGGTAAAGGCAATGGGACAGTCGATGTAGCCGAAGCGTTTGCTGAGATGTTAAAAAGATTGGACATCGTTTCAACTATGTATCATGGGTTTGATTACTCACAATACAGAACTAAAGCCCATAAGCTACTAGCACCTGCGGCGAATCATATACTAGGAATTGAAGAGGGCAAGAAGCGATATTATGATGAAGTACTAGCCCTTACGAAAGCGTTTAGCTTATGCGGTACGTTGGATGCAGCAAAAGAACATAAAGAAGAGATAGCCTTCTTTCAAGCGGTTAAAGCAGTGATACAAAAGGTTGGAGTAGTAGCAGGGAAGAAAAAAGATCCCAATGGAGCTATCAAGCAGATTATAGACAATGCACTCATCTCTGAGGGTGTAGAAGATATCTTCTCGCTAGTAGGACTGGAAAAACCAAACATAGGGATACTCTCAGAGGAGTTTTTAGATGATCTTGCCCACATAAAGCATAAGAACCTAGCCATAGAGCTACTAGAGAAGTTACTTAATGATCAGATCAAAGCTCACAATAGAACCAATGTAGTGCAAGAGAAGAAGTTTAGCGACAGGTTGCAGGCAACACTAGGTAAATATCACAATCGTGCCATAGAGACCGCTAAAGTGATAGAAGAGCTTATTCAGATGGCTAAGGATATAGCGCAAGCAGCTAAGCATGGTCAAGATCTAGGACTTAACTTCGATGAGTTAGCGTTCTATGATGCACTCGCTGAGAATGAAGCCGCATTGAGAGAGATGGGTGATGAAGTGCTAAAACACATTGCCCAAGAGCTTACATCTAAACTAAGAGGTAGTGTCAGTGTAGATTGGCAGAAACGTGAGAGCGTTAGAGCTAAGATGAGAAATATGATTAGGATCATACTTAGAAAGTACAAATACCCACCAGACAAACAAGCCCAAGCCCTAGAATTAGTGATGCAGCAAGCTGAAGTTCTGAGTGATGAGTGGACAAAGTAATTATATTAGTCTTTTGTAAGGATTATATGAACTGTTTCACAACAGTTGTAACTTTATATCTAGCATTCAGAACCACTGATTTTACATCAATCAAATGAGGAGAGATATTTTTATTCGTTCTGAGCTCAGTGCATACCTTTGTTTTTTAGAACCACGTTTACCTACAAAGTCCTTAGCGTTCAGGATATGGATCATTTGGATGGCAATGACGGGTTGATTGGATAAAAAGTAAATAATTTAGAAGAAAGTATGTCCCAAGGTATGTCCCAGTGAATTCTTAAGCCATTTTAGTGTTTGATTTTAGTTTAGGAAAGTTCGATGATTACGGTGTTTGTAAGATGGTGGCGGGGGGGGGACTCGAACCCCCGACCTCCGGCTTATGAGACCAGCGCTCTAACCAGCTGAGCTACCCAGCCATCTTTAAATGGAAGAGTGGAATTATAGTAATCAATACCTTATTAGAAGCTTTAGAAGTACGCTTCTAATAAAAAACATTCACGAGCTGTAGTAATATATATTATTTTACTCAAAATAGTTGAGTCATTTCGACTAAGACTATTGACATATTAGATAAACTCGTGTACAATCACCCTCGTAAAAATCTCAACATAAAAGGAAATGCTATGAACTTTCAACCGCTTGGAAAACGTGTCTTGGTACAACGTCTCGAAGAGGCAACCAAAACCGCATCGGGTATCATTATCCCCGACAACGCAAAAGAGAAACCTTCGCAAGGTACCGTTGTTGCCGTAAGCACTGAAGTAGACAACGTTTCTACAGGAGATACCGTCGTATTCGGTAAATACGCAGGCAACGAACTTACGTTGGATGGCAAAAGCTATTTGGTCATTGCGACCGATGATTTACTCGGAATTATCAAATAATTTAGTATAAAGGATCAACTATGGCAAAAGAAATCCATTTTTCAGACGATGCTCGCAATAAGTTAGCCGCAGGGGTACAAAAACTCACTGATGCGGTCAAAGTAACTATGGGACCGCGCGGACGCAATGTCCTCATCCAACGCAGCTACGGTTCACCGCTCATCACCAAAGACGGTGTATCGGTTGCAAAAGAGATCGAGCTCAAAGATACTCTTGAAAACATGGGGGCACAATTGGTCAAACAAGTTGCTTCCAATACAGCGGATGAAGCGGGTGACGGTACGACTACCGCTACTGTTTTGGCAAACGCGATCTACCAAGAAGGTCTTCGCAACATCACAGCCGGTGCAAACCCAGTTGAAGTAAAACGAGGTATGGACAAAGCGCTTGAAGCGATTTTGGAAAATCTCAAAGCTTCTTCTCGTATCATCAACGATAAAAAAGAGATCGCACAAGTTGCAACCATCTCAGCAAACTCCGATGAGCGTATCGGTGCAATGATCGCCGAAGCGATGGAAAAAGTAGGACGTGACGGTGTTATCACGGTAGAAGAAGCAAAAGGGATCAACGATGAACTTGATGTCGTTGAAGGTATGCAATTCGACCGCGGTTACCTCAGTCCGTATTTTATCAATAACTCTGAAAAAATGACCGTTGAATTGGATCATCCGTTTATCTTGTTGTTCGATCAAAAAATCTCGAGCCTCAAAGATCTTCTTCCGGTATTGGAGCAAGTCCAAAAAAGTTCACGTCCGCTTCTCATCATTGCTGAAGATGTCGAAGGTGAAGCGTTGGCAACACTCGTCGTCAACAAACTTCGCGGTATCCTCAACATCACTGCGGTCAAAGCTCCGGGATTCGGTGATCGCCGCAAAGCGATGCTCCAAGATATCGCAGTTCTTACCGGTGCCCAAGTGATCTCAGAAGAGATCGGACGCACGTTGGACAGCGCAACAATCGCTGATTTGGGTAACGCATCACGCGTTGTCATCAGCAAAGACAATACGACAATCGTAGACGGTGCGGGCGACAAAGCGATGGTGGAAATGCGTATCAAAGAGATCCGTACCCAAATCGATTCAACCACCAGCGAATACGATAAAGAGAAACTTCAAGAGCGCTTGGCAAAACTTGCCGGCGGTGTAGCGGTTATCAAAGTCGGCGCAGCAACCGAAACCGAAATGAAAGAGAAAAAAGATCGCGTAGACGATGCTCTCTCGGCTACCAAAGCAGCCGTTGAAGAGGGAATCGTTATCGGAGGCGGTGCGGCATTGATCCGTGCGGCGGCAAAAGTGAGCCTTGAGCTTAGCGGCGATCAAAAAATCGGATGTGAAATCATCCTCCGCGCAATCAAAGCTCCGGTCAAACAAATCGCTGATAATGCGGGATACGATGCGGGTGTCGTAGTCAACACGATCGCTACATCTGCAAACGAAAATACCGGATTCAATGCGGCTACCGGCGAATACGTCGATATGTTCGAAGCCGGTATCATCGATCCGCTCAAAGTTGAGCGTGTCGCATTGACCAATGCGGTATCGGTATCCAGTATGCTTCTCACAACCGAAGCAACGATCCATGAGATCAAAGAAGATAAACCAGCTATGCCGGATATGAGCGGCATGGGCGGCGGTATGCCGGGTATGATGTAAGTCTAAGACTTACATCACCTTACAGTACTTTCAAAGCTCCTTGAAAGGAGCTTTGAAACCTCTTGCTACACTCTTACTTCCAACAACTTTTACAACCTGTTTACTAATCTACCATTACTTTTGAGCTACTTTTGAGGTTTTTTACCTCTGAGAAGTTGCTTGAATGTTGTAAAAAGATAAAGCTCCAAAGTGCCTATTCAAGATCCTTTCGAAGCTGTTTTACAATCGAGTTTGTATGGGATTAGTTTTCTAAATTCGCTTGACGGTTTTCCCAAATCGAGTGAGCAAACGCAATGGATATAAGTCCGATACCGATTGTGCCGGTAATCGTTTCGCTAATCTCTGTGGTAATTTTCATCAACATAATAATCGCCAAAATCCCGATTGCATAGTGAGCACCGTGCTCAAGATAGCGAAAATGGGATAAAACTTTGTGCTCAACGAAATAAAGCGTGATACTTCGCACAAACATTGCCCCTACTCCCAAACCGATCATAATGACAAAAATATTACTGCTCAATGCAAACGCTCCGATGACACCGTCAAAACTGAAACTCGCATCCAAAATTTCCAAATAAACAAATCCAGCGATCCCACTTTTGACCGTATCGGAAGAGAGAAAATAATCGAGCATCCCGAGCAAAGAGTGGAGTAAGACACCGTACATAAACGCCAAAACGATCCCAAAATCCTGCGTAATGTGCCCTAAAGTGATCCCAACCATAATCGCAGTAATCAACTCAATATTCGCAACTCCGGAAAATTTCTCTACCACGCGGGAACCTTCGACAAACGTCACCCATTTGATATCTCGCTCTTCAAAGAAGAAGTCCAAAAAGACCATCAACAAGAAAGCTCCACCAAAAGCAAAAATAGTCGTTTCAGTGCTTTTCAAAACTGTTTCGTAGCGCTCAGGATCATTCATCGCTACATGTAGGGTTTCAAATAACCCCATCCCTGTGACAAGAGATACGATTGCTAGAGGAAATACCAAGCGCATCCCGAACACTGCGATAGGAAGACCGAAAAAGATAAAGCGTTTTTGCCAAATTGGATCCATTGTCTCCAATACTTTGGCATTAACCACCGCATTATCAAACGAGAGGGAAATTTCAAGAACAATCAGAAGAAAGGTGATGTAGATAGCAGCAACTCCGCCCAAAAAATATGCCGCAATCAGACCAAGAGCCATAATCGCAAACGAGCTGTAGAAATAACGCATTGTTTTGCCCTTGCAAAAAAAAGATACGAAATTATAGCCGATTAATTCTGACCCTAGGGTCAAGCTTTAGTGCCACAGCGGCAAGCGTAGCCAAAGGGATGAATTCCTTTGGCGTTCTCAATTAATGGTGTCCATCATGCCATTGAACGAGTGAAAGGCGAAAACCCTCTTTGACCGGAAGTACCTCGTGAGCGAAATAGGGGTTACTCAAAAAAACCACCATATCTCCCGCTTCGGGACGCAGAGTGATCGTGTTGCCTGACTCGTCGCACAAATAGTTAAAGAGGAGTTCTCCCCCGCTAAAATGATCCGTATCGGTCGGATTAGGGGTGTAGGAGGTAGTAAAAAGAACGGTGGTTAGTTTACGCTCGGGAGCAACGGTACGATAGCCGATTACATTCCCATCACTGTCACGCAGTTCACTCGCATCATCGGAGTGTTTGAGATAAAACGATCCACTCTCGTAACCTAGCACCTGTACATCGGTCGCTTTCGACAGTGAGATCGAGAAAAATGCTTCTATCTCGGAACGTACCGCTTCAAATCGGTGATTATAGATAGCGCGGTGTTCAGGGCTGAGGGTATGAATATCGGTTTTACGGATAGCGGTATCGAGAGAGTTGCCTCGCAGTTCCGCCGCAACAGCCTCTTTGTCGGCCAATGCAGCAGCAGTAATGGCTCGGCATTCACTGGGGCTGAGAACCCCTTCGAGTACCATGTAGGGAAAATCGTGATACGGGTTGGGAAGTCGCTTGGTCGGAATCTCCCACCCCAAGAGTTCATCACGTGCGTATACAAATGAACTTATTTGATGCATCACTTTTTATCGGTCACAATGTAAAGCTGTTCATGCCCCAGACGTTTGAGGACATCCATCACGCCGACGAAGTTTTGAAATGCCGCCTCTTTGTCGCTGTAAAGAACCACCGTCATCTCTTTACCCCCCGCAACAACACGCCGTTCGAACTCAGCCAACGAGATAGGTGTTTTTTCCTCACCCACCATCAAGGTTCCGTCTTTTTGGATAGTGAGTTTTAATTCTGTGGATTTATGCTCTGCCGCTGTCCCTTTGGCATCGGGAAGATCTACAGGGATGAGTCCGGTACGGATAAACGTCGCCGTGGTGAGGACCATTACCAACAATACCAACATGATATCGATAAAAGGGATAACGTTGATCGTATCAATCCGCTTCATTCTCATCGCATTATCCTCTATTGTTGTGCGCGTTAATGTCCCAAGTCGCTAATATCCGTTCCATTTTACGAAGCAAGATATTGTAAAACACGATTGAAGGGATAGCAACCACGAGACCCAAAGCGGTTGCCTTAAGGGCTAATGCAAGACCTGTCATAATTTTCTTCGGATCAACGGCACCGACATCTCCGAGACTATAAAATGTGATCATAATCCCCAAAACAGTACCCAGAAGCCCAACATACGGAGCGTTTGAGCCAATAGTAGCAATCGTGCTCACATTGTCTCCCAAATCGAGTTCCAATTCCTCTTTGCTCTTATAATCCTCGATACGAATCGCCCTGTAGGCCATTAAGCGCTCGATAAAGAGCCACAAAGAGACGATACTCATCATTACCAATACACCGATGATTCCATAATCCACAGCACTATGCGCCATTCCAAGCCAACTGTTTTCCATTCTCATCCTTTTTTTTAAATTCTAATGTGACACATGTCCCCACATCTACTTTTGAGGAGATATGTAATCCGATCCTGTAGCGATCACAATAGCGTTTGACGAGGTTCAGTCCTATTCCGTATCCGGCCATCGTCGAATCGCTTTGATAGTAGCGATCATAAATATGGATCAAGGTGATTTCATCCATCCCTATCCCTTGATCAACGATCCTCAGCACATTGTTTTGAAGTGTAATTGTGATTATAGGGTTTTTCGGTGAATATTTGATCCCGTTTTCAATCAAATTATCGATCACTTTCCCCAGTCCGATCCGATCACCGTACACTTCGCAAGATTCGATCTCCACCTGCCAGTCTACCGAGGGGTATAATGAACACAAAAAACGGATTCTATCCTCAATCACTTCACGCAGGTCAAAATGCTCGATATTCTCCCGTTCACTCTGTTTTTTGATCATATAATCCAATTCGTTATAGCGCTCTTTTAACATCTCGGATGCTACTTCAATCCGCTCCAGCCGCTTCAAGCTTTTCTCGTCCGTATGGGTTTTTCGAAGCATCTGAACATTGGCGGTAATCGTATTGATCGGAAGGTTCAGCTCATGCAGTGTCTCTTTCGAAAACTGTTCGAGGTGGTAAAAGTGCTCGCGCAGAGGAGTAATCGCAATCCGCGCCAAAATCCCTCCGACAAAAAGTGTGATAATCAACGATACAAACGCAATCACACCCCATTGTTGGACACCGATTACATCATGAACATAATAAATTCCGGCGATTAAAACGGCTGTTGTCATTACATACAGCGATGCCAACGCAATCTCAACGTTACGAAACAAGGCGATATCCCACTCCGCGAATATTCACAATTAGATCGCTTCCGACCTCTTGTTTGAGACGATTGATATAGACCCGTATCGCCCCGTCGCTAATCATTTCAGAGGGGCTCCACAACGCATCCATAATCATCTCTTTGGTCACGATTTCTCCCGCATTATGGATCAAAAGAGCCATCAACTGATACTCTTTGAGTGACAACGTAAGTTCCTTCCCACCCATTAAAATACATTTATGAAGTTCATCAATGCACAGATCCCCTACGCAATGACGATTTTTCCCTTTCGTTCGGCGCAATAGAGCATGAATACGAACCAAAAGTTCATCGGTATTAAACGGCTTTTTGAGATAATCGTCCGCGCCGATTTCAAACGCTTCGGAGAGTTTTTCGATCTCTTGATGGGAGGTTAAGTAGATGGTGGGAGTCAGATCATTCGCCCTGCGAAGCTCTTTAAGCAGTGATAATCCATCGATCAGAGGGACGTTGATATCAAGCAAATAAAGATCAAAGTGGTTTTTATAGGTCTCATCCAGTGCAGATTGTCCATTTCGGCAGAGCACGACCTCGAACCCCTCCTCTTCCAAAACATCGGTAATCGATTCGCCAAAAAGCAAATCATCCTCCAATAACAGGATTTTATTCGACACGCTCAATCGACCATTTCAGAGTTTCCCCGGCTCTCATCGGCACAACACTGCCGTAGATTTCGGGAACGATAAAATCGTGTTTAACCAACGTTACCTCTTTGTATTCGGCACAAATCCCGTAGATACGCTGGGCATTATCGCTCACAAACGCTTGGAGATTATCCAATTTATCGTGAGCATCGAACACTTCACACAGCAACTGTAATGCGATCGGTGCAGTGAAGACCCCTGCCCCGCATCCGCATGACTCTTTGGTGTGTTTCGGATGCGGTGCGGAGTCTGAACCGAACATCACCTTCGGATGAGCTTCGAGGGCGACTTTCAAAAGTGCCGCGCGATCTTCCGGACGTTTTGCAATCGGTTTACAAAACAGATGGGGGCGAAGCATTCCACCCGCCACATCATCGAGGGTAATGATGAGATGGTGTACCGTAATGGTGGCATAGAGATTTTCATAACGATCCAGCATCGCTACCGCATCGGCGGTAGTGATATGCTCCATCACGATTTTGAGTTTCGGAAAGTTGGAAGCGAGCATCTCATACACGCTCATAAATTCTGCTTCTCGATCCATGACGAATCCGTTTGTCTCGCCATGCACCGAAAGAACAATACCTAGATCACTCATTGCGCCGAGGGTTTCACGCATCGCTTCAATATCGAAACTCGCCACCCCCCCCTCAGAGTTGGTTGTCACACCGCTCGGATAGAGTTTGATTGCCGTGACATGATCTTGTACACTTTCCAAAAATTCACGGCTGTAATTTTGGTAAAAGAGGGTCATATACGGTTCAAAATCATCCCGTCCAATCGCGTGTTTGATCCGTTTTTTATACTCTTTGAGTGCTTCGAGCGTCGTTACCGGAGGAACAAGGTTCGGCATCACCAGCGCACCGCTAAAACTGTACGAGGTGAGCGGTGCTACCGTCTCCAACATCTCACCCTCACGAAGGTGCAGGTGCATATCCAGCGGCATCGTTAGCGTGATCGTTTTCATGCTTCCCCCTTCAATTGATTTTGTGCATCTTGGATCAAGGCATTCAAAGCCTCTTCATACCGTTTGGCTTCCGATTGTTCGGTCGATTCGAAACGGGTAACGAGTACCGGAGTCGTGTTACTCGCACGTACCAGTCCCCACCCTTTCTCAAATATCACCCGCACACCGTCGACATCGATAATCTCTTTGATCGGCGGAAACGATGCAGGCGGGGCCTGAAGCAACTCTTTGAGCTTCGCCATCAGAGGAAATTTTTCTTTCTCGCTTGTTTTGACTTTGATCTCTTCGGTCGAAAATACTTTCGGCAGTTTCGCAATCTCGGCATCAAGATCAACCCCTTCATGGATCAGCTCCAGCATACGAAGCGTTGCATATATCGCATCGTCGTAGCCGAAATAACGGTCGGCAAAAAAGACGTGCCCGCTCACTTCGCACGCCAAATCGGCATGAAGTTCTTTCATTTTGACTTTGAGATTCGAGTGCCCCGTTTTGTACATCACCGCGTTGGCTCCCCGCTCACGGAGTGTGTCATACATCACCTGCGAACACTTCACTTCGCCGATGACGGTCGGATTTTTCATCTTGAGGGCAAACAGCAACGCCATCATGTCCCCCTTGATGTTGTTGTTCGGGGTCAATACGGCAATACGATCGGCATCACCGTCATAGGCAAACGCGATGTCACCTTCAGCGGCAAGAAGTTTTTTGATGTCATCGAGATTGTGTTCTTCACTTGGGTCGGGATGGTGGTTCGGAAAGGTTCCGTCAGGATCGACATAAATCCCTTTTGTTTTGAGTCCTAATTCATTAAAAATATCTTCGATAGCGAGCCCCGCAACCCCGTTTCCGCAGTCGTATACGATCCGCTGATCCATCCCGCGCAAATGACCGAATGACTCGACCATAAATCGCTTGTATCGGCTTAATGCATCGATCTCTATGACCTGACGTTCAACTTTTGCTTGGCTCTCCATTGCATCGATTTTGCGTCCGAGAGCATAAATCTGTTCTCCGAAAAACGGCGCTTTATTGATCGTGATTTTAAACCCGTTGTATTCGCTCGGATTGTGCGAACCGGTAATCATCACGGAAGCAGATGGCGTTATCCCATCAAAATTTTGGTAGTTGCAAAAATAGTTAACGGGAGTAGGAACCATCCCCATCCCGAGGACTTTCATACCGCCCGCATTGAGTCCAGCCACCAAATATTCAAATAGGATCGGAGAGTGGGAACGCGCATCGTATCCCACGGCAATATACTCGCCGTATTCTCGCATTTCATCCGCCAAGGCATATCCCAAACGGGTGATACTCTCTTCATTCAACTCTTTTTCGTAGATCCCGCGAATATCGTACTCACGATAAATAGACATATCTTCCCTTTTCAAGCAACATAAACAAATTATACAACGCGGTGGCTAAAAGAGTCTTTTAGGGGGCGAAAAGCCCCAAGAAAGAATAGTACAGAAGCGTTACAAAAGTGTTAACTAAGGTTTAAATAGCCCGTTTAAATTCCGGATACGCTTCAAGTCCGCATTCGCTGACATCAAGCCCTTGAACCTGATCTTCATCCGAAGCGCGGAACGGTATAAATTTATTGATGAGATAGATCACCGCAAATGAAACACTGAAAACAAATACAGCGATCTCCGCAACCCCTTTGAGCTGACCCAGCAATGTTATCCCTTTTTCGGGGTCAGCTGCGAAAATCCCGACAGCCAATGTACCCCAGATACCGTTCACCAAGTGAACAGAAAGCGCCCCGACGGGATCGTCGATACGTACTTTATCAAACAACGGAACCGCAAAAACAACCAATATTCCGCCGATAGCACCGATGGCAATCGCATCATAAAGACTAAACAAATGGGCGCCTGCCGTAATAGCGACCAGTCCGCCCAATGCGCCGTTGAGAATCATCGTAATATCAAAAAGCTTATAGCGTAAATAGATCAAAATACCTGCGACAATCGCCCCGGCAAGACCTGCAGTATTCGTATTGAATACGGTTAGAGCTACACTGTCCGCTGCCTCTTTCGTCGCGATAGAACCGACCGAACCGCCGTTGAATCCGAACCATCCGATCCATAGCAACATAGCGCCGAGGACTACCAACGGGATGTTTGACGCAGGGATAACGCGAATCTGATTGCCACTGTAACGCCCTTTACGTGCACCGATAATCAAAATTGCCGCAAGCAGAGCCCATCCGCCGGTCGAGTGAATGACTGTCGAACCGGCCAAATCAACCATATTAATATCAAATACGCTCCCCTTGATCCAGTCGCTTCCCCAGCTCACATTAACCGCGCTCGGATAGATGAAAGCTCCCATAATAACAGTAAAGAGTGTCAACGGTAAAAGGCGGGCACGTTCACCCACCCCGCCGCTCATAATGTTGATCGCTTTTCCGACAAACGCCATTTGAAACATGAAAAAAGCCCATTTACTCATAGTCGTAGTTTCAACAGTACCAAATGCCAAATGAAACCCGATCAAAATAAATGCCATAGACGCTACCGCGTAAATCATAACATTGACGGTCAAAACGCTGGAGACGTTTTTTGTCCGTACCAAACCTGCTTCGAGCATTGCGAAACCGGGAACCATTAAAATAATCAGAGTGATTGAAAAGAGGGCAAATAGAGTGTCAATAACGTAGGCAGTATCCATGCAGCACCTTTAAGACTAAAATAAAGGTGTGCATTATATATCCAATTAAATGAATTTGAGAAGAACTATTGATTAAAATTTAATCATTCAAGGACTTAACCGTTCGTGGTGAGCCTGTCGAACCATGAACATGCCCTTCGACAAGCTCAGGGCGAACGGATAAAGGATTAAATAGCCTCGATATCGGTTTCACCCGTACGGATACGGACGATTTTACTGATGTCGCTCACGAAGATTTTGCCGTCACCGATTTTTCCGGTGCGTGCCGCTTCGACAACGGTGTTCACTACTTGATCCACCATCGCATCATCAACAACCATCTCCATTTTAATTTTTGGAAGGAAATCAACGACATACTCAGCACCGCGATAGAGCTCGCTGTGCCCTTTTTGTCGACCATACCCTTTTACTTCACTTACCGTCATACCAGTAATCCCAATCTCCGCCAATGCGTCTTTTACGTCTTCGAGTTTAAATGGTTTAATAACCGCTTCTATTTTTTTCATAGTTTATTCCTTCTTATAGGTTAAATCCACGTTCACCGTGTACTGATTCATCCAAACCTTGGCTCTCTTGTTCTTCGTTAACACGTGAACCGCCAGTCAATGCCATTGCGATATAGTACACTACAATCGTACCGACCAAAGTAAACGCTCCAACAATAAGAGCTGATTCACCTTGAACCATGATTTGTCCCATACGGTCTCCATGATCTTTCAAAGGACCTGCCCATAGAAGCCCTTTGTCGTTTACAGCAAAGATGCCGGTTGCAATCGCACCCCATAGACCTGCAAGAAAGTGAACCCCGAATGCATCCAATGAATCGTCGTAACCCAACTTTTTCTTAAGTGCCGTTACACCGAAGAATGCGATCAATGCACCCGTCATACCAACAATTAATGCACCACTAACACTGACAAAACCAGCTGCCGGAGTAATTGCAACCAAACCAGCGATTGCACCGGACGCTGCACCAAGAAGAGTCGGTTTTTTGAATACCATAGATTCAACAATCAACCATGTAACCGCTGCAACCGAAGCCGCAATCGTTGTTGTCAAGAATGCAACACCCGCAATCGCATTAGCACCGAAAGCAGAACCGGCATTAAATCCGTACCAACCGAACCAAAGCATACCGGCACCCAATGCTGTCAAAACAACGCTTGCTGGTTTCATAGCCACTTTCGGATATCCTGCACGTTTACCGATCAACACTGCCAATACAAGACCAGCCAAACCGCCGTTCATGTGAACAACCGTACCACCCGCGAAGTCAAGGGCACCTTCATTAAAGAGGTAACCGCCACCCCACACCATGTGTGCAATCGGTGCATAAACTGCGATTGTCCAGATGAAAGCGAAAACCATCCATGTTGAAAATTTCATACGCTCAATGACTGAGCCCGCAACGATCGCTACGGTAATAGCGGCAAATGTCCCTTGGAACGCTACAAAAACAAATTTAGGGAATAGTAAACCCAATTTTGGATCTTGTAGATCGTCCCATTTAATACCGTTTAGCATCACATTGCCAAATCCGCCGATAACTTGGTTCATTGAACCATCCGCTGTTCCGAAAGCGATCGAGAAACCTGCGATTACCCATGCCAACATCGCGATGACAAATGCACCGAAAACCATTGCATACGTATTAAGAATATTCTTAGAACGGGTCATACCGCCGTAAAACAACGCCAAGCCGATCGGTGTCATCAACATAACCAATGCAGTTGACATCATCATCCATGCAGTGTCCCCTGAATTGAGTACAGGTGCAACTGCTGCTGCAGCCGTTGTTACCGCCGTTGCATTTGCATCAACAGCTGTTGCGTTTGCGTCATCAGCCACTAACGATACGCCCAGTAGCGATAAAGCTAAAAGCCACTTTTTCATTTTTTCTCCTTATAACTTGAATGTCGAATACCATTGTACAAAGTTATCAAATAGGGAGAGTGCAATTTGTTGATTAATTTTTAATCAATTTACAGAGTAATTATGTTGAATGAGGAAATATCAAGTATTCATGGCGGAGCAGTGTTGTTATAGGAGAGGAGAAAAAAGATTGAAAATCTTGGGTTAAAGAGTCAGGGGTATATTTTATAAAAAGAGAGGAATAAAATGCTAAAAAAACGATCATGCGGCAACGCCGCGTTTACTCTCTCTCTCTCTCTCTCTCGAAGAGCGCAGACATAGGGAGGGTTTTGGAGAGACGGCTGATCCGTTCGTGGTGAGCCTGTCGAACCATGAACATTTCACCCTTCGACAAGCTCAGGGCGAACGGATAGAGGGTTAGATAGCGTCGCTATCCGTTTCGCCCGTACGGATACGGATAATTTTTTCAACTTCAGAGATAAAGATTTTACCATCACCAATCTTGCCAGTACGTGCCGCTTCGACAACGGTGTTCACTACTTGATCCACCATCGCATCATCAACAACCATCTCCATTTTAATTTTTGGAAGGAAATCAACGACATACTCAGCACCGCGATAGAGCTCGCTGTGCCCTTTTTGTCGACCATACCCTTTTACTTCACTTACCGTCATACCAGTAATCCCAATCTCCGCCAATGCGTCTTTTACGTCTTCGAGTTTAAATGGTTTAATAACCGCTTCTATTTTTTTCATTATTCATAGACTCCAATTGATCTTTGAGATAATTGTAACCTTATTTGACTAATTTATCAAATTTCAGAGATTTTTAGTTTTTAAGGCTCGTTGGGATATAATCAGCAACCTTATCTTCACTTTTGGGGACTGCATGAACGATTTGCTTGACAACAGCGAAATTAATGACATTAATATAGAAGATACTCTCAAGAGCAGTTATCTTGATTATTCCATGAGTGTTATCATCGGACGGGCTTTACCTGACGTCCGAGACGGTCTCAAACCGGTTCACCGCCGTATCCTGTACGCGATGGACAAACTTAATCTCTCCGCAGGTGCCAAATACAAAAAATCGGCCCGTATCGTCGGGGATGTCATCGGACAATACCACCCTCACGGAGACACTTCCGTGTACGATGCGTTAGTACGTATGGCTCAACCGTTTGCCATGCGCGCACCTCTTGTCGACGGTCAAGGGAACTTCGGTTCGGTTGACGGAGACAATGCGGCGGCAATGCGTTATACCGAAGCACGTATGACTCGCTATGCCGGTGAATTGCTCAAAGACTTGGATAAAGACACTGTCGACATGGTAGACAACTATGACGGAACGACCCAAGAACCTGAGGTTCTCCCTACTCGTGTTCCGAATCTTCTGATCAACGGTTCGAGCGGTATCGCCGTCGGTATGGCAACGAATATTCCACCTCACAATCCTACCGAAGTACTCAGCGCCCTTGTCCATTTGATCGACAATCCAAATGCCTCTTTGATCGACATCATGCAGTTTATTAAAGCTCCCGATTTTCCGACGGGTGGAACCATTTACGGGAAAAAAGGGATTTTGGATGCGTATGAGACCGGACGCGGCCGTATCCGCATCCGTGCAAAAACCCATATCGAGAAAAAATCGAACAAAGACGTCATCGTCATCGATGAACTTCCGTATCAAGTCAACAAAGCCCGTTTAATCGAAAACATCGCGGAACTTGTAAAAGACAAATTCATTGAAGGAATCAGTGAAATTCGTGACGAATCGGACCGCGAAGGGATTCGCGTCGTTATCGAGCTCAAACGCGATGCGATGAGCGAAATCGTCCTCAACAATTTGTATAAATCGACCAACATGGAGACGACGTTCGGGATCATCATGCTCTCGGTCTTCAATCAAGAGCCGCGCATCTTCACCCTCTTGGAGATGTTGGGACATTTCATCAATCATCGTAAAACGGTTATTATCCGCCGAACTATTTTCGATCTTGAAAAAGCAAAAGCACGTGCCCATATCTTGGAAGGTTTGAAAAAAGCACTCGATCATATCGAAGCGATCATCAAACTCATCCGTGCGAGTGCCGATGGTGAAACCGCCAAAAACGGTTTGATTTCCGAATTCGGTTTTTCACCGATTCAAGCTCAAGCGATTTTGGACATGCGTCTCCAACGCCTTACCGGTTTGGAACGTGACAAAATCGAAAATGAACTCAAAGAAATTTTGGCTCACATTGAATACTTAGAGAGCATCCTCCGCAGCGAAGAGGTCCTCAAAGGGATTATCAAAGAAGAGTTTACCGAACTCGTTGAACAATTCAATACTCCGCGTGCCACCGATATCGAAGACAATTACGACGATATCAATATCGAAGATTTGATCCCGAATGAGCCGATGGTTGTTACCATTTCTCATCGCGGATACATCAAACGGGTACCGCTCGCCGCATACGAAAAACAACGCCGCGGTGGAAAAGGAAAAGTTGCCGTTACGACGTATGACGATGACTTTATCGAAAAATTCTATACCTGCAATACCCACGATACGTTGATGTTCGTTACAGACCGCGGACAACTCCACTGGCTCAAAGTGTACAAAATTCCGGAAGGTTCGCGTACGGCCAAAGGGAAAGCGGTCGTCAACCTTATCAATCTCGAAGCCGATGAGAAGATCCGCTCGATCATTCCAACCAGCGATTTTGATGAGAACAAATCATTAGTATTCTTTACCCAAAACGGTATTGTCAAACGTACCGCATTGAACGAATTCTCGAATGTCCGCAGTAACGGTGTACGTGCGATCGTTCTGGATGATGATGATACCCTTATTACGGCGCATATCGCGACCGAAGAGACCAAATACCTCTTCATCGTGACCAAATACGCACAATGTATCAAATTCGAAATCGAAAAAACCCGTGATCAGGGACGTAGTACCCGTGGGGTTCGCGGTATCAAATTCAAAATCGAAGGAGATGTCGTCGTCGATGCCAACATCATCAAATCGGATGAAGAAGAGATTTTGATGGTCAGCGAAAAAGGGATCGGTAAACGTACTACCGCCGAAGAGTACCGCCTAACCAACCGTGCCGGATCAGGCGTTATCGCGATGAAACTCAACGCTAAAACCGGAAGCACCGTCGTCGGATGTCTGATGGTCGATGAAAGCATGGATATGATGGCTCTCACCAAAGCAGGCAAAATGATCCGTGTCGACATGCAAACGATTGCAAAATCAGGCCGCAACACCAGCGGTGTTTACATTATCAAAGGGGACGATGTCGCGAGCATTTCACGCTGTCCGAAAAACGATGATAATGACGAAGAAGGGGAAGAAGGAGAGAGCACGTTAGAGTTGGAATAGTATTTGCTTAAATCGGTTAATTATTCCCATATTACCCGAAGGAACCCGAATGCGAATCTCTGCTCTTCTTGCACTGTTTCTCACCTTTCCCGCACTTCATGCGGGGCTTTTTTCCGCTGATGACTCTTCCGAAACCAAAGTACGATGTGTTTACAGCGGTACGGACGGCAGCTGTGTCGAGCCCATCTTAAAATCTCAAAATGAACTGGTCATTACTGTTACGGGACAAGGGGTTGCTCCATCGGTTACCTCTTCACCGGCACAGGCATATGCACTCGCTAAACGTGCTGCAATGGCGGACGGTTATCGCCAAATCGCAGAGCGGGTAAAAGGGGTTCAAGTCGAGGGGCAAGACACCATCAAAAATATGATGCTGCAACAATCCAGCACTAAAACATCGGTGGATGCACTGGTACGCGGTGCAAATATCACCAACACTTCATTTAAAGAGGGTCTGTGCGAAGTCGAAATGGAAATCGCCCTTTCATACTCACGCATCTTGCACTAATCGCGACACTTAGCTTTGGAGCCGATAACTACTATATAGGGTATCGGTTTACCGCCAAAAACACGCAAGCCATCAACGAAAAACTCTCCATCTCCAAGGCGATGCAGCCGTGTTCGCAAGCGATCAGTTCCCCCATATTGATTTTAAAACGCTCTAGCGGTGAATCGTTACAATCTCTCTTGGAACGCGAAGAATCGGCTTTTGTAGAGTTTGCCGCGGCACAGGAACTGCGTGTCAAAAACAATGAATCATTCTCTCTCCAACACAGTGAAATCCAAAATTCTCTGATCCTCCCCACACGATGCTATGCAGTCGAGTTTAATAATGAGTCTGTTACAATAGCTGCAACAAAATAGGGGTGGTTGATTTATGAAAATTGCGATTGTTGAAGACGATATCAATATGCGCAAATCGCTTGAAATAGCGATGAGCGATTACGAAAAATATGAGATTCATACCTTCAAAAATGCTCGTGATGCCCTCAAAAAACTCGATGATACCTTTGAAATGGTGATCAGCGACATCAATATGCCAGGGATGGACGGTATTGAGTTTGTCAAAACGCTTCAAGGAAAATACGAGGTCATTATCATCACGGGGAACGCAACCTTGACACGTGCAATCGAATCGATACAGCTAGGTGTCAAAGATTTTCTTCTTAAACCCTTTGAAATCGAAACCTTGGTCGCTGCCATCGAGCGGACCGCTGCCATCGCCAAAAAATCCCCAAAATCATCGGCACAAGAAACTCCGAAAAACGATCACTTTTTAGGATCGTCTCCAGCTCTCGATCAGCTTTTACATCGTATTTCAAAAGCGGCTGTCACGGATGCAAGTATGATGCTCTTGGGAGAAAGCGGTGTCGGAAAAGAGGTCTTTGCGCGTCATATCCATGAAAGCTCGCCGCGCTCATCCAAACCCTTTATCGCAATCAATATGGCGGCCATCCCTGATAACTTAATTGAGAGTGAACTTTTCGGGTTTGAAAAAGGTTCCTTCACCGATGCAACTGAAGCTAAAGCGGGACAATTCGAATTGGCAGAGGGGGGAACACTCTTTTTGGACGAAATCGCTGAAATGCCCTATCCTCTTCAAGCGAAACTGTTGCGTGTTTTGCAAGAGCGCGAAATACGCCGTTTGGGCTCTTCTAAAAATACCAAAATCGATGTCCGTATCATTACCGCAACCAATGCCGATCTGCATGAAAAAATCAAAGAGGGGAAATTCCGCGAAGATCTCTATTATCGTCTCAATACGATCCCTATCCATATCCCTCCGTTACGAGAGCGCCGAGAAGAGATCCTCTCCATCGCCGAAGCGGCATTAGAGCGTTATTGCGCACAATACGGATTTGAGAAAAAATCATTCACCACGTCAGCACGCAATGCCCTTGAAAATTACAACTGGCCGGGGAATATCCGTGAACTGATCTCCGTCGTTGAACGCTCCGCTATTTTGAGCAATTCACAGAGCATCGATACCGAAGATCTCTTTTTGGAAGCACGGGGATTGGGGAGAATTTAAAAAATACCGTTCCGTTCGTGGTGAGCTTGTCGAACCATGAACAGTACAGCCCTTCGACAGGCTCAGGGCGAACGGATAAAATTTCAATCCCTTCCAAGCCTTCATTGGATATAATCGCGTAAAAATATTTACGGGTGAACCCATTCATCCCCAAGGAAAGCTCCCCAATGAAACGTTACAACGTTGCAATCGTCGGTGCCAGCGGTGCCGTAGGCGAAGAAATTTTACGCATTTTCGAAGAGATCGATTTTCCTCTTAACAAACTCGTCCCTTTAGCGAGTGCACGCAGTGCCGGAACTACCGTTACTTTCAACGATTCAGACTTGGTAATCAAAGAACTTACCCCGACCGTATTTGATGAGGAAGAGATTGATATCGCTTTGTTCAGTGCCGGCGGAAGTGTATCGGCTGAATTCGCTCCGTACGCCGCAAAAGCGGGAGCGGTCGTTATCGACAATACCAGCCATTTTCGAATGTTTCCGGATGTTCCTCTTGTCGTTCCCGAAGTAAATCCGGAAGATATCGCACAGTGGAAAAATACGGGAATCATCGCCAATCCGAACTGCTCTACCATCCAAATGGTCCAAGCACTCAAACCGCTCGACGAAGCCTATGATCTTCAACGCATCGATGTCAGTACCTATCAAGCAACATCGGGTGCCGGAAAGAGCGCAATGGAAGAGTTGGTAGAGCAGATGCAGGCCTTCTTTGCCTTTACTTTGGATGATGTAGAACCGAAAAAATTTCCTCATCGTATCGCATTGAATGCCATTCCTCAAATCGACTCTTTCACCGACAGCGGCTATACCAAAGAAGAGCTCAAAATGGTGAATGAGACGAAAAAAATTATGCACAAAGATATCGAAGTGAGTGCAACGTGCGTCCGCATTCCAACCCTTCGAGGTCATGCTGAGACGTTGACACTGACATTTGACGGTGCCGTAGATGCCGATGAAGCACGTGAATTGCTTCGCAAAGCGCCGAATATTATCGTGTTGGATGAGCCTCGTGAGAGTATCTACCCGATGCCATCACTTTGTGTGGATCAAAATGAAACGTTTGTCGGACGTATCCGCCGCGACCTTTATCGTGAAAATGTCTTGCATTTGTGGGTTGTGGCCGATAACCTCCGTGTCGGTGCCGCAACCAATGCGGTTCGTATTGCCCAAAAATGGGTAGAGATGCAAGGAAAGTAAAGATGAACTTCATCGAAAATATGTTTGAACACGGTTTGTGGAACTCTCGTTTTATAATTCTCTTGGCGGTAGTTTTCGGTCTTATCGGAGCGATTTTACTGTTCGCCATCGCCAGTTTTGATGTATTTAATACAGCCGCTTACGTCATCAATACCTATGCGACA
Organism: Sulfuricurvum sp.; assembly: GCF_022759005.1. Taxonomy (GTDB): domain Bacteria; phylum Campylobacterota; class Campylobacteria; order Campylobacterales; family Sulfurimonadaceae; genus Sulfuricurvum. The sequence continues at coordinate 20,500 of NZ_JAEMQA010000133.1, forward strand.
CACGCCCATCCCGAACACTTCCACGAAGAGGTAATCAGCGGGATTATCGGTGCTATCGATTTTTATCTTATCGGTGTCATTATGATCATCTTCTCGTTTGGTGTGTATGAACTCTTTATCTCAGAGATCGATCCGGCAAAAGACGAACACGGCAAAGAGAATCAACTCTTAGCTGTTCATTCGCTCGACCAACTCAAAGACAAAATCTCCAAAGTTATCGTTATGGTTTTGGTGGTCGGTTTTTTCCAAAAAGTCGGGCACACAACCTTTAACGGAGCATTAGAACTCTTTTATCTTGCCCTCTCCATCACAGCCGTTGCCGTAGGGCTTTATTTCCTTAGTAAAGTAGGACATCATGAGTAAAATTTTCGTCGACGCGTGTTTCGGCAAAGAGACACCCTATACCCCTGTATGGATGATGCGCCAAGCGGGTCGTTACCTCCCAGAATACATGGAAGTACGCAAACGTGCCGGCAACTTCCTAAACCTTTGCCATGCCCCTGATATGGCGGCAGAAGTGACGATTCAACCCGTCGATCTCGTCGGTGTCGATGCGGCAATTTTGTTTAGCGATATTTTGGTTGTTCCGAACGAAATGGGGATGAAACTCGATTTTATCAAAGGGGAAGGTCCGGTCTTCGAAAAACCGATTACTTCTGAAGAAGATTTAAACGAGCTTATCGGTGGTGATGAAGCGGCTTCCCGCCTCACCTACGTGTATGAAACGATCAAACTTCTTCGCACCCAACTCGATGCGCGCGATGATGACAAAGCCCTTATCGGGTTCACCGGAGCGCCGTGGACGCTAGCCACCTATATGATCGAGGGGCAAGGAACCAAAACGTACAATATCTGCAAAAAGATGATGTATTCGAATCCCGAACTGCTTCATAAAATCCTCCGTAAAGTGACCGACGTCGTCAAGCTTTATATGGAAAAACAGATCCAATCGGGAATCGATGTTGTTCAAATCTTCGACAGCTGGGCAGCAGCCATCGAGCCGAGCCGATACGATGAGTTTTCATGGAGCTACATGGTGGAGATTGCCGAGTATCTCAAAGAGAAATACCCTCATATCCCAGTGATCATGTTCCCAAAAGGGATTCCGGCATTTTTGGACAAAGTGTACGGAAATTTCGACGTATTCGGTGTTGACTGGAGTACTCCGATGGCACTGGCTAAAGAGAAACTCGGGGATCGCTATGTTCTCCAAGGAAACATGGAGCCATGCCGTTTGTACTCCAAAGAGCAAACCACTGCGTGTGTCGAAGCAATCCAAGAAATCATGGGTGGTAAACGCCATATCTTCAATCTCGGTCACGGCATTCTTCCGGATGTTCCGGTTGAACACGCACGCCACTTCGTCCGTGAATGTCACCGTGTGAGCAAAAAAGCCTAACAATGTCTACTATCTTCGGTCCGGTTCAATCACGCCGTTTCGGCGTATCGCTCGGGATCGACCTCTCTGATTCTACAAAACAATGTAATTTTGACTGCCTCTATTGTGAATTGGCTCCCAAACGAGCCATGTTGCACCAAGAGAACATTACACCCATAGAAACAATTATGTGTGATCTCACAAAAGCTTTGGAGCTACACCCCGCTATCGATGTGATCACGATTACCGCGAACGGTGAACCGACGATGTATCCGTATTTGGATCAACTCATCACACAGATCAATCAGATCAAAGGGGAGATTCAAACGTTAATCCTCTCCAATAGTGCGTGTCTGAATGATCCTGCGGTGTTTGAAACCCTTTTAAAACTTGATCAAGTCAAGTTATCGCTCGATGCCGCCACCCCTGAAACCTTCAAAAAAATTGATCGTCCCGCCGAAGGAATCAACATCGATACGATCATCGACAGTATCACCCGTTTTTCACACGTATTTCGCGGCAAATTATTTTTAGAGATACTGTTTGTCAAAGGGGTGAACGATACTCTCACCGAAATCGAATCCCTCAATCGTGCCCTTCGAGGGGTTAGCTGTGATCGAATCGACATCGGAACCATTGACCGCCCGCCCGCCTACGCGGTTCAAGGCCTTAGTTTTGAGGAACTTTATAGTTTGTCTCATCATTTTGATGCTTCATTGCCTATTCATATCGTTTCTCGTAACCATGCCACAGCCACACCGAGTTCCTATACCGAAGAGGAGATTCTTACGACGCTTGATAAACGCCCCTTGACGATCGATGATATTCACGCACTGTTTGATCCAGACGCTCTTGAGCGTTTTCACCACCTTGTAAAAACAGGAAAAATCACCTCTATTGAACGTTCGAATATCATTTTTTTTATTCCGATTGAAAATATAGACCGAAAACGTTTAAAATAACGCAATTTTTATTGACATTCGCACCTTCATAACGTATAATTACGCCCTCATAAACATTCCGGATTAGCTCAGCGGTAGAGTAGGTGACTGTTAATCACTTGGTCGCTGGTTCGAATCCAGCATTCGGAGCCATTTATGAACTTTTTCTTCTTTTACTGTTCCGGATTAGCTCAGCGGTAGAGTAGGTGACTGTTAATCACTTGGTCGCTGGTTCGAATCCAGCATTCGGAGCCACTTCTTTAATTTTTTATCTTATTTGTCTCATTATCATAATGATCACATCGATAATTTCTAAATCCCTCTATCAAACGGACAATATTTTTTATCGGAGTCGGATTAAACAATCGTCGAATCGCATAATTGTTCACGCAATCTTCACAACGGCTTACAACACAGTGGATAGCATCACTGACGACCAAAATTGCCTGATTCGGATCTAATTGCAATATATGATCAACGCATTGCTGACCGTTTTCAATCCCGTGATCAATCACCACCACATCAAACTTATCTTTTTGAAACGCAATAAAGACCTCTCCCAGTGTCAATGCAATGTCAACACTGCATTTTTCAATAGCCTCTTCTATCAACATTTTTCGGGTTTGGAGCTGAAACCCCGCTTGATCAATCATTAGTATTTTCATACCGATATTATCTCAAAAAAAAGCCTCATAATCGATTAAAACAACCTCTTATATTTTTTGCTACAATATCAATAATATATTTCTTGAAGAGTGGAGTCGCATAAAAGGGATTATCTTAGCCGGAGGAAGCGGCACGCGACTTTACCCCATTACCAAAGGGGTAAGCAAACAGCTCGTTCCCATCTACGATAAACCGATGATCTACTATCCCCTCTCCGTACTTATGCTCGCAGGAATCCGTGAGGTTCTTATCATCTCGACACCGAATGATCTTCCAAGATTTGAGGAGTTGTTAGGGGATGGAACTGATTTGGGAATGCATTTTGAATATTGTATCCAACCCTCCCCTGACGGCCTTGCCCAAGCCTTTATCTTAGGTGCTGATTTTATCGGTAATGATGATGTTTGTCTCGTACTTGGAGATAACATCTTCTACGGACACGGTCTCACTAGAATGCTGGCTCAATCGGTTCGCAATGTCATTACAACTACCATGTTCACCTTGCTACAAAACCCAAACGATGAAACAGTGTACTGATAATATTTGCATGAGTCACATTACCCCTAAACAGGTTTTAACCCCACTAAAATCAGCTAGTATAGTATAAAATACAACGTGTAAAAGGAGTCAACCGATGAAGACAAAAAATAATATCATTAACGAAATCAAAACTATTATCTTAAAATATGCCAAACCAACACGAATATACCTCTATGGCTCCCAAGTCAATGGCGAAGCTACCAAAAGCAGCGATATCGATATAGCGTATGATGATGAAAATTTCAAAGATCATTATCTTATTGAAGAAGAGATTAAAAACATTAGCACTCTCATAAAACTCGACGTTAAAAATATTGCAAAAACCGAAGAAAGATTTAAAAATAGAGTTAAATCCACGGGAAGAGTTTTATACAGCTCCACCAAACAACTACGAGCACAAGATGGCTTATATAATTTTTCCAATGCGCTGGATAGATTTGCAAGTGCCGTCGATAGATATGAAGAGTTCAAAAACGAAGGGTTTGAGGATGTTTATTTGGATTTAATTGTTAAACGATTTGAATTTACCTACGAGATGAGTTGGAAAGCACTGAAGAGATACCTTGAATTTTTAGGATTTGAACCAAAAAATCCACGAATGACATTCAAAGAAGCTTACGCCCAACAACTTATTGAAAATGAAGATGTGTGGCTTGATATGATTGAACAGCGAAATCTTACATCTCACATCTATGATGAATCTGAAATAGAAGAAATTTTAAACAAAAGAGAGCTCTACAAAGAGGCTTTTATACAACTAAAAGCCAAGTTGGAAGCTGGATTGGCTTGAAACACTAAATCATTAATCAGCCAATATAATATAAAATAGCATTACCATTTTCAGGAGACACAGCCTATGCCTTATCCAAAAACCACTCTCATAATCTCCGTCTACAAAGATACTGATATAGAACTAATTTGTAAAACCGCACTTGAGTGGGAGAAATCAACAAAAGTATGACACATATGCTTTGAAGTATTTATACAGTAATATTATCTTTCAGACTATTATAAAAAAGGGAAAGTGTGAAATTTGGAGCACTAATCATTAATCGTTTAAGCAAATTTTTTGGTACAATTATTAAAGGTTTTTCATATGGTTTTCATTTTTTCTTTCCGAAAAAACGCTTTACTATCCCCGAATACAGCCAAAAAGCCGTGGATGGTAGAGATCATTTAATTCCAAAAATTATTTGGCAAACCAATTATTCTAATCACGTTGCACTTCCAGTTTACGTCAACTACCTTTTTAACCGATTAATGTCCCTCGATTGGGAATACCGTTACGTTAGCACGGAAGCTCGCTTAGAGTTTATCAAAACCCATGCTTCTGAACGCTATTTGGATGCTTTTGAGAAGCTTACAGACGGTGCTGCACAAGCTGATTTTTGGAGATTATTCGTCTTGAATTATTATGGCGGAGTCTACATGGATATCGACGCTCATGCGGTATGGCCACTATCTAAAATGATTCAACCTGATGACAAAGAAATCTTTTTAATGACGAAACATAATTACAGTAACTATTTTATCGCTTCAGCACCTAATAATCCTCATTTACAAAAAGCACTCGATATGATCGTAGAAAATATCGAACAAAAAAATATCGGTGCTGGCGTATATGACCTAACCGGTCCAACCGTACTCAATAGAGCTATCGGCGAGCAAAACGTCAAACATCGGCACACCAAAATCACCTGCATCCAAGGCAGTTTCAGCAATGAGTATTTTCAATATATAGATAAACCGCGAGGTAAATGGATACATGCAAAAAAAGAAACTTTACTCAAAAATTAAAGGGTACTAATAATGACATTTACATCTCGCTACACTCAAGTTTTTAGCGCATTAGCCATAAGTTTAGCAGCTATGATGCTGCCACGTATTTTTCTGTTCCTTCTTTATCCGGCTGATTTTTCGGACTTAACTTTCAGTGAACTGATTACTTCGTTTCTCACTGGTTTCAGAGTTGATATTATTACAATTTTTACTTTTCTTTCTTTATTCATTGTCTTATTAACTTTTCCAGCCAAATGGGTTCATAAAAAACGTTTTAGAATTTTCATGGGAATTGTATGGAGTTGTATTTTAAGTATTGTATTGCTCATCTCATTTAGTGATGTACTGTACTACGATTTTGTCCATCGTCATATCTCCAATGAGTTGTTTGCGCTTAGCAACGATACCGACTTAATTATCGGAATGGCTTTCGGCTCTTATCTTTATCATACTATCGCCGCAGGAGTTTTCTTTAGTGCCCTTGCGTATCTTTTCTTCAAAATTTTTAGTGCCAGACTTTCCCACGAAGTTGTTAGCAAAAAAAGTTGGATCGCATTTTTAGCTATAGCATTGTTGCTTTTTATCGGTATCCGCAACTCTTTCAGCCATAAATCTTTTGGTATATCCGATGCTTATGCAGTTAATAAAACGAGCTCGGGGAATCTTGCCTTGAATGGATTCTTTTGTGTATATCGTACAGCCGGTGCAAAAAGCAATCCTCATAATTTGGCCGATTTAAATACTTCCGTAAAACTCACACAAACTCTTCTCCAAAGTGATAATGCCCCATTCATCGATCCATCTGTTCCTTTATCGAGAGCTTTTTCAACAACCGCTAAAAAACCTCATTACAATGTTGTCATCGTCCTTCTCGAATCATGGGGAGCGGAACATATCGATGGATTTACCCGTTACAAAGAATTAGGAGTAACCCCTTATTTCAAAAAACTAAGCGACGAGGGATTAAAGTTTACAAATTTTTATGCAAACGGATATCGTTCAATTTATGGAATCACTTCCATCTATACTGGATTAACGTTACCGGCAGGATACCAATATCTCGGAAGCGGATTAGAACTTTCAAAGCTCTCTTATCTAGGCAAAATTGCACAGGAAAACGGATACCGTACTATTGCTATGCAAAGTTCAAACCGCCGCTCTTACCGCGTAGATGCCGTTAGCAATTTAGCAGGATTTGAAGAGTATTACGGTGCGGAAGATATGCCTAAAGCAGAGCAAGTCGATCCAGGCAGAAGAGCGAATACCGGAACCTTTGATTACAATATGTTTTATCTTCTAAATCAAAAGCTAAATCAAACACAAAAACCGTTTTTGGCATTTGCATTTACTTCCACAAATCACAGCGACTACCTTTTGCCTTCCGCAAAATTCGAGCGCTATCCTCATGATTTAAGAAACTATTACGGAACTTTAAACTCATATATTTATGTCGACAATGCGATAGAACGCTTTATGGAAGCAGCCAAAAAACAGCCATGGTTTGACAATACGATCTTTATTTTTACCGCAGATCACGGACGAGGAGACGGTCTTTGCGACATCGGAAAAAAACTACGCCCAGATGATAAACCGTTAGCTTCAATAGAACATAACCGTATTCCTCTTATCATTTATGCACCGAAAATTTTCAAACCACAAGTGATTCCAACACTCGGTTCGCAAAATGATATTTTCCCAACGATTCTGGATATGTTAGGATTTTCACATCAACCTTTTACCGTTATGGGCAATTCCTTATTGGATACTTCTGTAAAAAATCGGTTTGTTTATCTCTATTTAGGGGATGAAATCGGTTATATCGAAAAAGAAGGGTATGTGAAACATAACTTTAAAACCGTAGTTGAAACAAATGCTTCGACTGCAAATACAGCACTCTTGACCAAAAAATTGTTGGCAGTAGACACGGCTGAAGCCGGCTTACTTACCAACAATCATTGGGCAAAATAAAGGCAATCAAATGAATGATATTCTTTCCCTAATCGGACGAGATAAAGAACTTTTTAGTGCTGACATAACAAACTGTGAAAAAGAGTTATCCTCAATCGTTTCCAAATCATCATTTCTTGTCATCGGTGGTGCCGGCTCGATCGGACAAGCGGTTACAAAAGAGATCTTCAAACGCAACTTGGAAATTAAATGGTTTATTTAATCAACGCCGAGTCAACTATTACTGTCATAAAATTTTATAGATTTAAATCATGCCCATCCTCAGACAAAAGCTCTCATTGCAAAAAAAATCAAAAACTTCGTACACTTAATGGAATCGCAAAATGAGGACTATTTCTTTAATTCAACGACTCAGAAACAAAATTAAAATTCATAAAAACAATACGGTTGTTATCGGGGAAGATACCGGTCTTTCCGGTTGTACTATCATAGTTAAAGGGAGCAGTAATAGATTGATCATTGGAAATCATTCGCGACTTCGCAATATGACCATCGAAATTGTCGGAAATAATTGCACTCTTGAAATCGGAGAAAACTGTGTCATTGGTCATGGATGCTATCTCAGTGCCAAAGAGGAAAATATCCAACTTAGTATTGGAGATGATTGCATGTTCTCCCGTAATGTCAATATTCTAACATCGGATGGCCATCCCATCTATCAAAAAGCTCAACGGATTAATCCTGCTCAAAATATTCAAATCGGAAATCACGTCTGGCTCGCAGATGATGTTACGATATTAAAAGGGGTAACCATCGGCAACGGTTCGATTGTAGGGATACATTCATTGGTCACAAAAACGATTCCTGATAATTCTATTGCCGTTGGCATTCCTGCACAAATAGTTAAAAATAACATACATTGGGAAATATGACTACTTCCAACTGACATTGTGTTTGACAATACGCGGTGGATTTCCAGCTATAACAGCCTTTTCATCCTCAAATGATCTTGTAAGTAGTGTGTTTGCGCCAACAATACAGCCATCCGGAACCCTACACCCTTTTAAAATGAAACTTCTAGCACCAATCCAAACGTTTTGACCAATTTCAACAGGTTTATTTGGGTTAATGTGATCCCCTTGCGCATCAAACATCTGATGATGATCGGTATCCAT
>NZ_JAEMQA010000066.1 GCF_022759005.1 Sulfuricurvum sp.
GGTGTAAATCAGCTATAGTCATTCTGTAGGCTTTTTATTAATCGTATAAAGCTTACGAATTTTATTATCCAGTGGGGCGAGCACTTTGTAGAGTGCCGGAACGACGAGGAGGCTGGTCAGCGTCGAGAGGAGTAATCCGCAGATGACGGCAACCCCCATCGGTCCTTTCACCCCAGAACCTTCCCCGACCGAGAGGGCGAGCGGGAGCATCCCGAACACCATTGCGCTCGTCGTCATCAGAATCGGGCGCAGACGTGCCACGCCCGCTTCAATGATCGATTCGTCCAGTTCGTGTCCGTTATGGTAGAGGCGGTTGGCGGCATCGACGACGAGGGTGGAGTTTTTCCCCACCAGTCCGAGCAAGAGCATCAGCCCCATCATACTAAAGAGGGACATATTCATCCCTGCAACCCACAGACCGATAAACGCCCCCGTAAAGCTCAGCGGCAAGGCGCTCATGATGATGATCGGCTGCAGCGGCGATTCGTAGAGTGCGGCGAGGATCAGATAGATCATGATGACCGCCGCACCGATGGCGACGCCGAACGCATCGTTACTTTGTTTCATGTATTTGGCATCCCCGTCGTACTCGAATGATACGCCATCGGTGAGCCATTCGCTTTGGCGCTCATTCACAATGTTGACCAGTTTATCCAGCGGCAGCGCTTTGGTGATGTCGCTTCCCACCAGCACTTTTTTCTGGCGGTCGAATCGTTTGATCGTCGAGGGCTCGGTAGAGGTGCTGATTTCTACGACCGAGGAGAGGCGGACGGTAGAGCCGTTGTCGGTACGGACAGTGAGGGTATCCAGAGTAGACGCATCGGTGCGCGCATCATCGCTTAGGCGCATCATGACATCGTACTCTTTACCGTTTTCGCGCATAAAGGTGACCGTGTTTTCTCCCGAATAGGCACTCGCGATGACACGAGCGATTTCATCGACGCTGACCCCGAGACGGCGGGCGTTTTCGGTGAGCACTTTGACCACGAGTTCGGGAGCTTTTGGCTGAATGTTGCTTTGGACATCCGTGGTTCCCTCTATCGAGCGGAGCATCGCCATCAGTTTTTGTGCCGATTTTTCGGCATCTTCGGCACGTTGCGCTTTGACGATGATTTGTAGCGGCGTGTTGATCTCATAACCCGCGACGTCGTTGACTTCGGTGACCGTCGCGGAGGTGAACCCTTTGATACTCTCCAAGATGTGCCGTGTCTCATCCATCACCTCTTTTTGGCTACGATGACGTTCATGGATCGGCTTGAGATGGACGTACATGGCCGCTTCGTTCGCCTTTTGGTCGGTTCCCCGTCCGACGTAGAGGGTGCAGTACTCTACCTCTTCGAGGGCACGGATACGGCGCTGGGCATCGAGGGAGAGGGCTTTCATCGCATGGATACTGGTTCCAACCGGCGTTTTGAGGGTAATATCGAACTGGCTTTTGTCCTCTTTGGGCATGAAAACCATCCCGAGCGACCCCGAGAGGACGATGGAGAGGATAAAGACACCCAATGCTGCAAACAGGGTCGTTTTGCGGTAATGGAGCGCCGTAGAGATGATGCGGCGGTAGCGCTCTTCGAGGGCGACGAAAAAGGGCTCCGTTTTATGGTAAAAACGGCTGTGCTCCCCTTTGGCGATCTGAGAGGCGATCATCGGGATGAGGGTGATGGCGATGAGGAAAGAGACGACGATCGCGGCGATGATCGTCACCCCGAAACTGGTGAAGAAGCGTCCTACGATCCCACTCATATTCGCGACGGGGACGAAAACGGCAAGGAGCATGGCCGAGATGGCGACGATCGAGAAGATGATCTCCCCGACCCCCTCTATCGCGGCATTGAGTCGATCCCGCCCCGCTTCGAGCCGTTTGAAAATATTTTCGATAACGACAATCGCATCGTCGATGATGATCCCGATCGCGAGGGTGAGTGCGGTAAGGGTGAGGAGATTAAACGTTTGGCCGCTCCACCCCATGATCGCCAATACCCCTAAAATTGAGACCGGAAGCGATATGGCAGCGATGAGGGTAAGGGTGAAATTGCGCAAAAAGAGAAAAATGACGAAAGAGGCCAAAAATGATCCCAGCAGCAGGTCGAATTGTACCCCTTTTAGGGTGTCTCGGATATAGCCCGTCGCATCCTGAAGCGGCGTGAGCATCATAGAGGGTTGCAATGCTTGCAGGGCGGGGAGCTCTTGGCGTACCGCATCGGCGATGGCGATCTCGTTGGCACCCGTCATCTTTTTGACCATTAACAATACGCCCGCTTTGGAGTCCAATGCCGCGTAGCTTTTCTCCTCGGCGAGAGAGTCTTCTACTTTGGCGACATCTCCGAGGCTCAGCCCTTCACGGATACGCAAGTGTGCAAGCTCGTCGGGTGTTTTGGCGTCGTTATCGACGAGGAGACGGTTCTCATGGGTTGTCGAGATCGTCCGACCTCCGTCAAGCCGAACGTTTTGGGCGCGAATAACACCGATCAGATCGGTGAGTGTCAGATTGTATTTCGCCAGAAGGGCAGGGTCTGGGGTGATTAGGATTTGTTTTTTGCGCAGACCCGATATGGTGACACCGCCTACTCCCTCAATCCTCTGAAGACGTGATTTGAGAATTTCGTCGGCGTATTTCATCACCGCTTTGGTATCGCTTCCTTGTAAAAAGAGGGTAATGACGGGATTGGCATCGAGCGAGTGTTTGTCGATGATCGGTTTATCCACTTCGGTAGGGAGCTGAACGCTGGCAACTTTATCACGTACGTCATTGACCGCTTCATCGAGCGGTTTGGAGAGTTTGAATTGCGCGACAACGACGCTATAGTTTTTAGAGCTGTCGGAGCTGAGGGTCTCCAGTCCCGAAATACCGCTGAGAGCCTCTTCGATTTTATCGGTCACCTTGCTCTCGACGATGTCGGCATTGGCCCCTTTATAAACGGTGGTGACGATGACGATCGGAAAATCGACGTTCGGATAGAGTGCCGATGGCATGGAGGAACGCTCGACCAGACCGAAAAAAATGATCGCAAGGGCGAACATTACCGTTGTGATAGGGCGTAATATCGCAAATTTATACATGGTTAGCCCTTAATGTGATCGAATCTGGCCGTCGCCGAAAGTCCCGGAACGCAGTCCCATACCGTCCGCTTCTGCGGTCATTTGACGGGTTTTAGGATCGACGGTAGGGTAGATCTTGGTGATGCGGGTGCATTTGCCCGTATTTTTGCCATCGATACTCAGACAAAACGTGTCTCCGCTTTTGACGCTCCCGGCGTATTTTGAGTCAAAGTGGATCAGCAGACGGCTTTGGTCGCTGACGAGCTTGAACAGCGGCGATCCCCCCATCGTTGATACATAGTCGCCCACTTCGATATTTTTTTGAGCAATGCTTCCAGCAAACGGAGCATAGAGCGACATTTTCGAGAGTTTTTGGGTTGAAAGCGCTACGGCGAGACGGGCACGTTCACGCCCAGCGAGTTTGGCGTCGAGCTCACTTTTGAGTTTTTGGAGGGTGTTTTTATCGAAGACCTGCGCACTTTTTTCATAGCGGGCGTATTGGTCGTTTAAAAAAGCGCACTCTTTGTCGAGGGCATCGAGATCGGCTTTCGCCATTTTGAGGGATAGTTCCTCTTCACTGTGTTCGAGTGAGACGAGGAGTGAGCCTTTTTTGACACGATCCCCTTCACGTGCACCGACGGATTGGACAATCCCCGAAGCGTTCATCCCCAGCTGTGCTTCGCGGTAAGCTTGAGTATCAAATGTTGCGTAGATATCTCCGAATAGGATCGATCCGGTTAGTGTAATTCCTAAAAGTGCATATTTCATCGTTTTTCCTCCGTTAAGCTCATTAAATCGATTCCGTGGGTGAATGCCGCATTGGCTTTTGCCATTTGGAGTGCATTTTGTGCATGGCGCGCTTTAGCTCTGGCGTCGCTGAGAGACGTCAATTCGCTGAGATAAGTTGTCGAATTGACAAGACCCGCTTCAAAACGGCTACGGATTGTTTTAAAAGCCTCTTCTCTCGCCTCTTCTTCCGCTTTTGCGGCTTTGAGCGCTTCGCGGGATGCATCCAAAGATAGAAGGGATATGTCAGCTTCGTTTTGGAGCTTTTTGGTTTTATAGTCGAGCAGTTTGCGTGCTTTGAGGGTATCGAGCCGCGCCTGTTCACGCTCCTTGGAGATTCGCCCCATATCAAACAACGTCAAATTGAGTGATGCGCTGATTTCATTTTGGCTATCTGGCTGGGCATTGGCTCCTCCCATCGTATCATAGTCTTTGTAGTGCATCTCTTTGTGTTTGGCGCCGAGAGTAATGGAGGGGAGATAGGTGTAGCGATCTTCGGTGTGTTCGAGTATTTCGAGCGAGGCACGGTCGCTTTGGAGATCATGGCGCTCCATTTGAGCGAGCTGTGGCATTGAGAGTTCCCGATAGACGATCTCATCATTGATCGATGAACCGCAAAGTAGTTCAAGCTCTTTTCTGTTTTTGGCCAGCTGCGTGCGAAGGTTTTGATCGTCATATTCAGTGTTCAAACGAGATGCGATAAGCGATTTTAAAATGTCGGTTGTAGCCAAATCATTTTGAACTAAAATGGTATAACGCTCTACCTGTGCATTGAGTTCTTTGTATTTTTGCGCATTCGTTTCGAGACGGTCACGAATATCCAAATAATCATAGTATGCGGCTATTGTTTCGATGAAGACATTTTGCCGCTCTTGTTCCATACTTTGTTGGGATCCCTCTTTGTTTGCACGAAGGGCATCGAGAAGCGCTTCGCGTCGAAAACCGTCGAAAAGGGTCACTTCCGCCCCAAGTTCAAGACCGTGGATGGTTTTGGGTTCAAAAGCGGTGGTTTTGTTTTTGTGTTGATAAATCCCGCCGACACTGATCGTTGGGAAATAGGCACTGTGTGCTTCATCGATTTGAGCTTGCGCCTTATCGATCATCAGGCGCGAAGATTCGACACGCAGATTGGATGAGGCTTTTGGAAGCAGCGTTGATAGATCTTCTGCCAGCAGCATTGCAGTGAGGAGAGAAAGGGGCAAAACGAATTTCATCGGTATACTCATCGGATGGAATTTTAGAAACAATGTGAACAATGTTAACATTTAATGTAAACAATGTCAACATTTTATGGTACAATTTTTCTCATGAACTCGAAAAAACAAAATTCCTATCATCACGGAAACCTCAAAGAGTCGCTTTTGACGACCACATTGCACATGGTAGAGAGTGAAGGTCTCGATGCGATTACACTGCGTGAGTTGACTCAGCGTTTGGGGACGTCACGCAGTGCGGTGTATCGCCATTTCGAGAGCAAAGAGGCATTGATGAAAGGGGTGATTGAGCAGGGGTACACTCAGCTCGATAAACTGTTCACCCCGATTTTCAAAGACAAAAGCCGCAGTGTCGAAGAGCGTTTTGAGAGGATGAGCCGTGCGTATTTGGAGTTTGCGATGGAACATCCCAACCTCTATCGTCTCCTTTTCGGCGAGCGGTTTCGTGAAGAGCGCGAGGGGATCTGTGATTACCGTGACGAAACACAGGCGACAGGGCTGTATGCTTTGATCGGATTGCTTCTTGAAGCGCAGGAAGTGGGGATCGTCGAAAAAGCCGATCCGATGATTCAGGCGGCGACGATCTGGGCATCGGTGCACGGACTGGCATCACTCCTGATCGACGGGCATCTGATGATGAGCGATAATCTCGAAGAGATATACCGATACATGTACATCTCATTACTTAAAGGGCTGCGCTAAAACTGCTCCCACGGGCGGCTCCATATTTTTAGTTGAGCGGTGCACTCCGCACTCATAAACCTCTCTCCCTCATCGGGCGGGACGACAAAACTAAATTCCTCGCCGTTCAAAGTAAAGCGTAACGCATAGGCGTGCAAATATCCCCGATCTTCTTTTCGTGCTTCATCGGATGCCGCATAGCGTTCATCCCCAGCGATAGGGGAGCCGAGGGATTTGAGGGCGACGCGAATCTGATGGGTCTTCCCCGTGTGGGGTTTGATGAGAAAAAAGCGCTCATGGGTTCGCAGAGCACAGCTCACAAACTGGGTGATGGCAGGATTTTCCATTGTAGCGAGGAGCTTATAGTCTCCCCGTCTTGCTTTTGCCATGTCCCCTTTGATCCACCCCATCTTTTTTTTGGGTTTTCGCATGGAGAGTGCGAGATAGTATTTTTCGATTTCTCGGTTTTCAAACATTTTCCCAAATTGCGCCGCTGTTTCGGAGTCTTTGGCGAGGATCACCAGCCCTGAGGTCATTTTGTCGAGTCGATGGACAGGGAAAAGAGGAATCCTGAGTTGTTCGGACATTTGAACGACGAATCCCGCTTCTTCTTCGGAGTGAAAATTGACTCCGGAGCGTTTGAGGGCGATGACAAATGCGAGATGGTCGTAAATGAGCAAAGAATTTTCCATATAACAGTCTATCGAATCTCCCCTTGTACTATCGGCATCGGTATTTAAATCCAAGGAATGCTTTTTACTTTAGATAAGAAAATTTATGACTTGAATTGGCGATCTATAAAAAACGGTTTAATCAATGATTTATAAAGAGTGAGGAGGAGAGTAGGCGATATTCACCCATCTTTAGATCCTCCAGCGTCAAATCCCCAAATGACGAGCGGTGTAGTGCGATGACATGATTTCCTGCCGCAGCGAACATCCGCCGTACCTGATGATAGCGTCCCTCGGTGATTTCTAATGTGGCATGGGTTTCGTCGATTACGGTGAGTTTCGCAGGGAGGCAGGGCGTTTTTTCGCCGTTGAGCATCAATGTTCCCGAGGCGAAAATCTCACCTTCATCCCCTTTTAGTGGTCGATCCAACGTCGCTTCGTAGACTTTGGGCACTTTGTGTTTGGGGGAAGTGAGGCGATGGAGTAGGGCTCCATCATCGGTGAGGAGCAGCAGTCCGCTCGTCTCCTTGTCGAGCCGTCCGACGGTAGAGATTTTCGGATCACGTCTGCGCCACCGTTCAGGAAGAAGATCGTAGACGAGACGACCCTCTCCGTCGTCATGAGAGCAAACGTAGCCTACAGGTTTGTGCATCAAAATCACCATCCCCTGTGGTGGATCGAGGGGTTCGCCCTCGAAGCGGATTTTGTCATGAGCGACTTTGGTATCGGATTTGAGAGGGAAGTTGTCGATATGGGAGATAATACCCTCACGGATGAGAGTTGCGACCTCGCGGCGACTGCAATACCCCAGTGAGGAGAGGAGTTTATCGAGGCGGGTATTAGAGCTCGGCAAGCTTCGCCTCGTACTCGCACTCGATACGGGTGATTTCATCATGAGCGATTTCGAGCCGCTCGAACAGCTCTTCGATCATCTTCTCATCCTCCCCCACTTGCTTGGAGAGTTCGAGGAGTTTGGAGGTCTCCCCTTGGTTTGAATAGGTCGTTAGAAGATCATGAGAGGTTTTGAGTTTCTCTTCGAGCTTCATGATCGTATTTTCGCAATGATCCGCCTCTTTTTTCAACGGACTGAGGAGTTTGGAGCGCTCCTGTACGAGGGCGGCGCGGAGCTGTTTGTTCTCTTTTTTATTCGTATTTGGAGTTGCTTTGAGCGGTTTTGGAGCATCGATAATCTCTTCGTCCCATCCGATTTTTTCCAAAAATTCATCGTAGGTACCGTTGAAAAATTCGGCGTTCCCCTCACGAAAGATGATGAGCGCATTGGCGAGGGCGCGGAGCATCATCTCCGAGTGGGTGACGAGGACGAGTGAGCCTTCGAATTTTTTGATGGCATCGGTCAACGCATCGATCGAGTACATATCGAGGTGGTTGGTCGGCTCATCCAAAAAGAGGAGATTTGCAGGGGTGGCGATGATTTTGCCGAGCATCACACGGCTGCGCTCTCCCCCGCTGAGGACGTTGATCTTTTTATCGGCATCGTCGCCGCTGAACATCATCGTCCCGCAGATGGAGCGGATACGGACATTATTCATGCTCGGATCGGCGCTTTGGATCTCCTGCGTAACGGTGTGGTTTTTGTCGAGACGGTCGATGTTGGTTTGTCCGAAGTGGGCAATAGCGGTAGAGGGGTGAAAGGTGGTCTCACCGCTTGGGGTGAGCAGACCTGCGAGGCAGTTGAGCAGCGTCGATTTCCCCTTGCCGTTTTTACCGATGATGGCGAGACGTTTGCCCTTTTCCAGATCGAACGAGAGGTTTTGGAAAAGCGGTTCGTTTGCGGTGTATCCAAAAGAGAGTTCTTTGGCCTGCAAGATCACTTTGGCGGGGGTAGGTTTATACGAGAACGAAAAAGAGAGATCTTTCTCCCCCTCCAGTGACTCCATTACCCCCATTTTATCCAGCTCTTTTTGTTTGGATTGTGCCAGCGTTGCCGTAGAGGCGCGGGCTTTGTTGCGGGCGACGAAATCTTCCAGTTCGGCACGCTTTTTGTCATGGTTGGCTTTGGTCTTGAGGTAGAGCTCATCCTCCTGATCCATCAGATCGTAGTACTTGCGGGTTCCGCCACGGATGATACTGATGTTGCGGCGGCGGAGTCCCATCGTGTGGGTCGTGACGGAGTCCATGAAATCGCGATCATGGGTGATGAGGATCACTTCCCCCTCAAAATTGCGGATGAACGAGGCGAGCCAGCGGAGCGAGACGATGTCGAGGTAGTTGGTCGGCTCATCGAGGAGCAGCAAATTCGGCTCAGTGACGAGGAGTTTGACGAGGTTGAGGCGGATCTGGTATCCCCCTGAAAAGCTCAGCGGGTCCTTGTCTAAATCGTCTTGTGTAAATCCCAGACCGAAGAGGATCTTTTCGACACGATAGACCTCATGTTTCATATCGCCGGTGAGGACGGATGCACACTCTTCACGCACCGTTTTATGGGTGAAGTGTAGATGTTGGCGGAGTGCGCCGATACGGTAATTCTTCGGGATGATTACTTCGCCGTTCTCATACGACTCTTCGCCGAGGATGATTTTAAAGAGGGTTGATTTGCCCGTCCCGTTTCGTCCGACGAATCCGACTTTGTCTCCAGCGTTGAGACGCAGTGAGAGGTTGTCGAAGAGGACGCGAGTTCCGTAGCTTTTAGTGAGGTTGTTGATTTGGATCATTATTCTTCTATTTTGTGGGGTAGCTTTCCGGGCATCGCCTCTTTGTTGGCGAGCATGTCTTCCATCTGACGTTTGACTTTATCGTAGCGGAATTGCTCTTTGAACCCTTGGATTCGTCCCCCTGCCGCATTAGGGTGCCCGCCCCCGCCGACCCATTCGCCCGCCATCTGTGCCACATCCACTTTATCGTGTCCGCGTAGGCTCATAGTACCGCGCGTTCCGACATCGACGATGAAATCGTAATCGGGGAATGTTGTTAAAAAGCCGTTGCCGATGATCGAGGTATTCCCCAGGCCGTAACTCAAAAATCCGCGCCACCCTTTGTAGTAGATGGTCATGGTTGAGCGTTTGGTTCCGAGCAGGGCAACAATGTGTTTGGTTGAGAGGTTGTCGAGGGTATCGTCGACACCGTTTTTGAAAAACTCTTTTTTGAGACGATGGAGTGATTCATCAAGGGCAATGTTGGCTTTTTCGTGAAAACGCATTAAAGCGGCTTCTTCCAAAAGTGCCAACTTATAGGCACGATCTTCATCGGCAAACATGACACGGTTAAGCTCTTTGGCCTCACTGATGAGACGCATACACACTTTTCCGTACTCAAAGTCGTCTGTCTCGTTTTGGTGCCAGAGATCGACGGCATTAACCACTTTGACAAAGGCTTCGAGCCATCCGCCCGCTTTAAGCCCGTAATGCTCAAGGGCATAATCATAAACGATTTTGGTCGCACAGCGCTCCGTATCGAGAAAGTACCATGGGTATTGTGCCGCTGTCTCTTTGCCGCTGCCGTGGTGATCGAGGAGTGTGATTGTGATGTTCCATCCCCCCTCATTGAGGCGGTTTACTTCATTGTTAAGCCATTTTGCCTCTTCGGGATAGAGGTTGAGATCACTGATCAGAATCGTCGCTTCTTGTTTGGCTTTTTTGATCGTTTCGATAATCTCTTCGAGACGATCCATCACTTCTGCGCCGTAGTTGGCGTTGTAACTGTACATCGTATGCTCTGTTTGCGCCATGACCAGCTGGCAGCTGTAACCATCCAAATCGATATGGGAGAGGTGGTAAAAGGTTGTAGTCATAAAATTCCTATTTATTAGTATCTAAACTGATCGAGCCGAGTACTTCGAATTTGGCATTCGAATCGATTTCGGCGTGGGAGAGGGTGACAATTTCGAGGCTGAAGCGCTCGTAAATCTCAGCCAACGGACGGCGAAGTTTCGGATCGACGATCACGATAATTGGTGAGATCCCTTTTTGGAGGAGTTCGGTTGCTTTTTGGCTGGTAGATTGAATCAGATTATTAATCTCGCCGACATTAAGCAACAACTGGCGTCCCCCATCGCGCTCTTGCGATTTTTCCAGCATCATTTGCTCGCTCATCGTATCGAAGGTGAGGAGTTTGATCACACCGTCAGGGCTGGTGTAAAGTTGCGTAATAATACGGGATAGCTTTGCACGGACATGTTCGGTAATGATGTCGACGCTTTTTGTGTATTCGGCAACATCGGCCATCGTCTCCAAGATTGTGATCATATCTTTAAGCGGGATACGTTCATGCAGCAACGCTTTGAAAACGCGCTGGATAAGACCGATATTGGCCACTTTGAGAAGATCGTCGACGACGACCGGATAGTCGTTTTTGATTTTTTCGATGAGCGACTGGGTCTCTTGGCGGGTGAGAAGCTCTTCGGCATGCCGTTTGACAAGTTCGCTCATATGAGTAGAGATAACGGTAGCCGGATCGACAACGGTATAGCCGTTGATAATCGCATCCTCTTTGAGGGATGGATCGATCCATAGCGCATCGAGACCGAATGCCGGCTCTTTCGTCGGTTCCCCCTCGATTTCACCCATTGCCATACCGCTGTCCATCGCGAGGTAGCGATCGGGTTGAATGAGGCCGTCACCGATACTGACCCCTTTGAGGAGGATTTCGTATTGGGTCGGTTTGAGGTGGAGGTTATCGCGGATACGAACCTGCGGCATTAAAAAGCCGAAATCGGAAGCGATTTTACGTCGCATCGAGCGGATACGTTCCAACAAATCTCCCCCTTGGGCACTGTCTGCGAGACGAATGAGCTGATAGCCCAATGTGAGTTCGAGCATTTCGATTTTGAGGATATCTTCGAGGGCAGCCTCTTCCTCTTTGGCAATCTCTTCGTTCGTTTTCTTCCGAGGGGCAGTTGTACCGGTTCCTTCACCCCCTGCAGCACTACCGGAAGCAGAAGCTCCCGCTTTATTGACGGCAGGGGCGGAGGTGAGGACGAGTTCCCCTTTTTCGTATTTATAGAGGGCATATCCCAGACCTGAGAAGATGAGACCTACAAATCCGAGTGAGAGGGTCGGTAATCCCGGAACCAATGCGAACATCAACATCACAAACCCGACAATGATCATGACGCGGGCATTCCCCATGAGCTGATTGATACTGCCCTCGGCGAAATTTCCCCCCGTGTCGCTGGAACCGCGCGTAATCATAATACCCGTTGCGGTGGAGATGATGAGTGCCGGTACTTGGGAGACAAGACCGTCCCCGATGGTGAGAATGGTATAGGTGTGACCGCTTGCGGCAACATCGAGATCGAACTGAAAAATCCCGATCAAAAAGCCGCCGATGATATTGATGAGGGTGATGATGATCCCCGCAACCGCATCCCCTTTGATAAATTTACTCGACCCGTCCATCGCTCCATAGAAGTTAGCATCCTGCAAAATCTCCGCACGTCGACGCTTGGCCTCGCTCTCGTCGATGAGACCGCTGTTTAGATCGGCATCGATCGCCATCTGTTTTCCCGGCATCGCATCGAGGGTGAAGCGGGCTGCTACTTCGGCAACGCGCCCCGAACCTTTGGTGATAACCATAAAATTGATCAAAACGAGAATTGTAAAGACGATGACCCCGATGACCATGTTTCCGCCGACAACGAAGTTACCGAAACTCGTGATGATGTCACTCACCGCTTCAGGCCCCTCATGACCGTGACTCAAAATCATACGGGTCGTGGCGATATTGAGCGAGAGGCGAAAGAGGGTGATAATCAATAATAGGGTCGGAAAGGTTGTTAGATCGGTCGGCTTAGGGATATACAGCGAAATGAGGAGGACCAATACCGAAAGGGCAATGACGATGGCAAGCAAAAAGTCGAGCACCGCACTCGGCAGCGGGACGATGATAATCGCCAAAATCGCCATAACGAAAAAAACAACGCTCAAATCGCGCGATGCAAAGAGTGCCGATAATACGGTTTTGATGTCGGGAGTTTTATTTTTTGCTTTTGCCAAGCGTTACTCTTCTAAAATGGCTTCGAGGGTCAATGTCCCCAAAAAAGCGTCCACTTTTCCCTGCAATCGGTTTAAAAAAGGCCACAATCCACAGCTGAGCGCTTTGTTGGATGGGCAGTCTTCGGCAGAGGGTGAGCAGCTAAATACCGCAGGGCTTTTCCCTTCGACCGCTTCCATCACCTCTAAGACGGTAATGTCGCGGGAGTGTCGCGCGAGCTCAAATCCACCCTTGACCCCTTTGTAGGAGTTGAGTATTCCTTGTCGTGCCAGCGACTGGAGAATTTTTGCCAAAAAACTTTTGGAGATATCGAGTTCGCGAGAGAGGGTATCGGCATCGAGAGGATGCCCCGCTTTGGCCAAAACAATGAGTGATAATAGTGCGTATTCGCTGGCTTTAGTCATCAGCATTCGGCCATACCTCCCCGATTGTTTTTTGTTAAAGCTATTATAGCCAAAAAAGTTTAGAGGTGACTTGTATGCAAGTTTGGATGCAAACGTAAAAAATTTCGCTATAATTCCGACCCTGCTTGAGAAGATTGTTTTTCGAGTAAAATTTTATACCCATCAGGAGGCTATTATGGCTTTAGATACGGCGAACAAAGCGCAAATTATCAAGCAATACCAAAGAACTGAAGGTGATACAGGTTCAAGCGAAGTGCAAATCGCTCTTCTTTCAACTCGTATCGCAGCTCTTACTGAGCACTTGAAAACATTCAAAAAAGACCACTCTTCACGTCTTGGTCTTTTGAAATTGGTTGGTCAACGCCGCCGTTTGATGCGTTATTTGAAACGTACAAACCGCGCAAGCTACAACAAATTGGTTGCTGATCTCGGTATCCGCGACAACATCTAACCCTTTTCTTTCCCGTTTCGCGGGAAAGTTTTTCTTTCTTTTTTCATAAAAATTCTCCGTTTTATCACATCTCTTTCATTTTGTACGTTTAATGTACAGTGTAATGTCACTATTTTGGATCAAAGTGTGTTATTCTTGCTGATATTTTAATACGCTGCTGCGCAAAGGAATCCGATGTCGCTCAAAGTTGTCCTCTCCCATAAAACCCATTATGCTTTTGATAAACCGGTTAGTCTCTCTCCTCATGTCATCCGACTTCGTCCCGCACCTCATAGCCGTACCCCTATCGAGGCCTACTCGCTAAACATTAAACCCGAAGATCATTTTATTAACTGGCAGCAAGATCCGTTTGGAAATTATCTGGCACGGATCGTTTTTCCCGAAAAAACAACGGAACTCTCGATCGATGTGGAAGTGTTGGCGGAGTTGGTCAGCATCAATCCGTTTGATTTTTTTGTCGAAGAGTATGCGACAAACTTTCCATTCAAATATAAAAAAGAGCTCAAAAAAGAGCTTTCACCCTATCTGGAGATAGCCGAAGAGGGCAAAAAGCTCAAAAAATTTCTCAAAACCCTCGATTTGACGCCGCGCAATATCAACGATTTTCTTGTCGATCTCAATATGGCGATACACACGTATCTCAACTATACGATTCGCCTCGAGCCGGGCGTTCAAACATGTGAAGTGACGCTCGGGAACAAACTGGGATCATGCCGCGATTTCGCATGGCTCTTTGTGCAGGTCCTTCGCCATTTGGGGCTTGCTGCCCGTTTTGTCTCAGGGTATCTGGTTCAGCTCTCTGCCGATGTTGAGTCACTGGATGGTCCGAGTGGTCCTGTGGAAGATTTTACCGATCTGCATGCGTGGACGGAGGTCTATATTCCGGGTGCGGGGTGGATCGGACTGGATGCGACGAGCGGACTCTTCGCCGCAGAGGGGCATATACCGCTGGCATGTACCCCTAATCCTGAGAGTGCCGCTCCGGTAGAGGGGGCGATGGATAAGTGCGAGGTTGAGTTTACCTACTCCAATACGGTAACGCGTGTTTTTGAATCGCCCCGCGTTACGAAACCGTATCGCGCTGAGCAGTGGGAAGCGATCGATGCTCTCGGATACCAAGTTGATGAAGAGTTGGTAAAAAATGATGTGCGTCTGACGATGGGGGGTGAACCGACGTTTGTCTCCATCGATGATATGGAGTCGCCTGAATGGAATACCGAAGCGGACGGTCCCCATAAACGGGAGTTGGCAAACGTCCTCTCCCGCCGCCTATTGAAATCGTTCGGAAAAGGGGGATTGCTCCACCATGCGCAGGGTAAATGGTATCCGGGTGAACCGCTGCCGCGATGGATGAGCACGATTATCTGGCGCAAAGACGGACAACCGATCTGGAATAATCCCGATTTATTGGCGAGTTTGGATCAGACGTTCGATTATACCCTAGAAGATGCACGGAAATTTTTATCCAAGCTGTGTCTGAACTTGGGTATCAGTGATAAAAATATACACGATGCCTATAACGATCCTCTCGTTGCACTCCTCCAAGAGTCGCTACTGCCAATCGATGTCGATCCCCATAAAGCGACACTGAAAGATTCGTTGGAACGGCGGGCATTGGCAGAGAGCCTCTCCAGCGGTATCGATAAACCTGCCGGATTCGTATTGCCGCTAAACTGGGGGATGACCCGCTGGGTAACATGTCGTTGGGAGTTTCGTCGTGCTCAGCTTTTTCTTGCCCCCGGAACTTCTCCGGTGGGGCTTCGTTTGCCGCTTGATTCATTGAGTCATAAACCGCAGGTAGAGCTGGAACAGAGTTTCGAACCTGATCTTTTTGCCGCTTTTCCCTCATTGGGGGAGTATCACAGCGCCGTCAAAGCACGTGCGGCGAAAGTGAAAAAAACGACCAAAAAATCGCATGATTACGAGGTATTTGTCCGTACGGCTCTCAGCGTCGAAATTCGGGAACAAAAACTCTTTATTTTTCTCCCGCCGATCACCGATACCGAAGCATTTTTGGATCTGATCGCCTCAATCGAAGAGACGGCAGAAGCTCTGAAAATGGCGGTGATGATCGAGGGGTATGAACCTCCGAACGATTTGCGTCTTGAGAAGATGCGGGTTACTCCTGATCCGGGGGTTATCGAGGTCAACATCCACCCAACCTCAAGCTGGGGTGAGCTTAGAGGGGTGATCGATACCCTCTATGAAGATGCGCATCAATCGCGTTTGGGAACGCTCAAGTTTATGCAAGATGGCAAGCAGACCGGAACGGGGGGAGGAAACCACGTCACGATCGGGGGGATTACACCGAGCGACAGTCCGTTACTCCGGAATCCTGAGCTTTTGCGCTCACTCATTACCTTTTGGCAGCACCATCCGAGTTTGTCGTATCTTTTTTCGGGGCAGTTTATCGGACCGACTTCTCAGGCACCGCGCGTCGATGAGGGGCGGTTGGAAAACCTCTATGAACTCGAAATCGCGTTTAACCAAATCCCTGATGGGGGAGAAGTGCCGTTCTGGCTCACCGATCGGCTCTTCCGCCACATGCTCACCGATTTGACGGGGAATACCCACCGAAGCGAGTTCTGTATTGACAAGCTCTACTCTCCTGATTCCTCGACGGGGAGACTGGGGATCTTGGAACTGCGCGGATTCGAGATGCCGCCGCACGCGCAGATGTCTTTGGTGCAGATGCTCCTCATTCGCACCCTCGTGTCGCTTTTTTGGAAAAAACCGTACAAACATAAACTGGTACGATGGGGGACACAATTGCACGATAAGTTTTTGATCGAACATTACGTTCGTGAGGATATCCGTGATATCGTTGCATTTTTACGTGCTGAGGGGTACGGGTTTGAGAACGACTGGTTCGATCCGTTTTTCGAATTTCGTTTTCCGCTGTATGGGATGAGTACCATCGAGGGAATTCACTGTGAACTGCGCGGCGGGATTGAGCCGTGGAATGTCCTCGGCGAGGAGTCGAGTTCGCAGGGGACGGCACGATACGTCGATTCATCGGTTGAGCGGGTGCAGATCAAGGTCAACGATTTCGTCAGCGAACGCTACGTTCTCACCTGCAACGGTGTACGGGTGCCTCTCGTTTCAACGGGCGTAGAGGGGGAATATGTCGCAGGGGTGCGCTATCGCGCATGGCAGCCGTGGTCGGCGCTCCATCCCACCATCGGAGTCGATACTCCACTGGTATTTGATATCGTCGATACATGGAATCGTCGCTCTATGGGGGGCTTTACCTATTTCATCGCCCATCCGGGAGGGCGAGCTTATGATACTTTTCCGGTCAATACCCTCGAAGCGCAATCGCGCCGAATCAGCCGATACTGGGGATTTGGGCATTCACAAGGGGAGATAGAAGAGGTACATGAACCGCTCATCCGTTCTCAAGAATCAAACGAAGAGAGTCCATCACGCACCGTAGTGAGCCATCCTCAGAAAAAAACATTCGCGTACCAAGAGCTTCCGAGATCATTGGAATATCCGCATACGCTCGATTTACGCCGAAAATGGAGTCCTAATCGACAATAGGGTAAAATAAGTGATACTTTTTCTGAGGTGAACGCTTTTATGTTTGAACGCTATTTCCAAAACTCTTCATACGACGAGATGTTTGATCACGATAAAAATGTCCGCCCCCATTGGAAAGCGTTGAAAAACAACCTTGAGAAAATCGGTTTAGAACAGCTTCTCCTCAAACAAAAAGAGATCGATTGGCGGCTCGAAGATAACGGCGTCACCTACAACGTTTATAACGATCCCGGCGGATTAAACCGCCCTTGGAAACTCGATCCGATCCCTTTTATCCTCGAAGAGGAGGAGTGGAAAAAGATCGAAGCCGGATTGAAACAGCGGTGTCGACTTTTTAATCTCCTGTTGCAAGACATCTATGGTGAACAGCGTTCTATCAAAGAGGGGATCATCCCGATGGAAGTGATTTATGCGCACGGCGGTTTTATGCGCGAAATGCACGGGATGAATATGAGCTTAGGGATATATGCGGCCGATATGGCGCGAGGGCCTGATGGAAAAATTTGGATCATCAGCGATCGGACACAAGCCCCTTCTGGGTTGGGGTATGCGATTGAAAACCGCTTGACGATGAACTCGACGATGCAAGATATGTTTGAAGGGATTTCGATTCAGCGTTTGTACGATTTTTTTGAAACGTTTAAGTCCGTTTTTCAAAACAACAGCCGAAGTTTCGATTCTCTTAATGTACTGCTCTCTCCGGGAGCACATAACGAGACCTATTTCGAACACGCGTATCTGAGTTCATTTTTGGGATTGACCTTGGTTCAGGGGCAGGATTTACTGACTAAAGACGGTGCTCTTTGGCTCAAAAGTCTCAAAGGACTCCGTCGCATCGATTCAGTTTTACGCCGCGTGGATGAGAGCTATTGTGATCCGTTGGAACTCCGTCCGGATTCTCAGCTTGGGGTTGCCGGTTTGGTGCAGGTTCTCCGCTCAGAGGGGGTAAAAATGCTTAACCCCATAGGGAGCGGCGTATTGGAAAACTTGGGACTTAATCCGTTTATGCCCCATTTGTCACGCTACTTTTTGGATGAAGATCTGATTTTGCCTCAGATCTCAACTTGGTGGTGCGGTCAACCTCAAGAACAGCAGTATGTATTGGAAAATCTCAACCGCCTTATCATCAAAACGATCGATCGGATGGGGGAAAAACATACCTATATTGGTAAACAGCTGAATGAGCAAGAGCTTAAAGCCCTCGTCGATGAGATCCGTCTGCAGCCTCACCGCTATGTGGGACAAGAAGAGATAGAGTTCGCCAGCTGCCCGACACTCGTAAAAGAGTCGATTGAACCACGAAAAGCGGTTATCCGTGCCTACGCGATTGCCCATAAAGGAGAGTATACCCTCATGAGCGGAGCGCTTGTCCGTGTCGGGACGAGCACTGATTCTTTGGTCGTATCGAATCAGCTAGGGGGAAGCAGTAAAGATTTATGGGTGCTGGGAGAGTCTGAGAGTATCCCTCTTTCACCGATTTTTCATTCGAATGCGGCTGTGGAAAACTCGTTGGGAAACATCCCTTCTTTGCGGGCTGAAAACCTCTTTTGGCTAGGGCGATATTTGATGCGGGCGATTATCACCGCCCGAATGATCCGATCGACGCTCAAATTTACGACCAATGCATCGCGTTTCGATCACACATCCACCTCACAAACGCGTGAGATGCTCACCAAAGCGTTGACCCATGTCACGATGACCTATCCGGGATTTTTGGACGATGAGAAGAGCGTACTGGTATTCGAAGAGATCGCTTCGATCAGTTTTGATTCATCCAGAGTCGGAAGTTTGGCACAAATCCTGATGATGCTCTCCAATACCAATACCTACGCAAAAAGCATCCTGCCCCTTGAAGCGTCCCGCATTTTTGAGAGAATGGGGCGTGAATGGAATCAGTTTTCCGCTGAAGAAAAACCTTATCCCCGCTTTATCATTCACAACCTCGATAAATTGCTGATGCAGTTAATGGCGTACAAAGAGCTGATTCAGGAATCTTTGTTTGCCGATCAGGGATCGGTGCTGTATGAAATCGGCGGACGGATCGAGCGTTCGCTGCTTTTGATCTCCAAAGCCAGAGCGTTGTTGACCCCCGCTCATGACCCCCTCAGCGAATATGAAATTTTGGAGACACTTTTGAGTACCTGTGAAAGTCTCAACGCTTACCGCGCCCGCTACCGTTCATCCTATGAGATGCGCAATATCATCGAATTTTTGATTCTTGATATTAATTTCCCTAAATCGCTGATCAGCGAGATAGAGGGGTTGATGAAAATTCTTCCGCAATTGCCGAAATTTAAAAACACAACCTATTTGAGCCGATACGAAGAGCCGATTTTTGAAGCTTTTTCGGCGATTCGACTCAGCAAAATCGAAACCCTTGCCGTTTTGCCGGAAAACGGATATATCCGCAGCGAGCTTGATGCATTGCTATCAAATCTCTCAGATCGGCTTTTATCTGCTTCGTCTGAGTTGTCAAAAACCTATTTTGCCCATTATGACGAGTAGTAGAAGATGATCTATTCCATTTACCATAGTACCCGATTTATGTATCAGCATGAGGTGGGGTTTAGTCACAATCTTATTCGGCTGCAGCCTCGCGATACGGCGATACAAAAAGTGCTCGATTTCGAGCTTACGATTGAGCCGCTTGCCGCCGAATGCGAAGCATACACCGATTTTTTCGGCAATCATCTTCACCACATACTTGTTCGCGAACCGCATAGTGTTTTAAGCGTTTCGGCAAGATCGAGAGTCCAAATCGATCCAAACGGACTCGAACATGCCCGCCATAGGATACAGGAGGTCAAAGCCCTGACCTACGCCGAAGCGTTGGAGCGGATGATGTTTCTGACACCAGAGATTATAGAGGCAAAGCAGTTTGCTTTGAAAAGCCCCCTTTTGCCGATTGCATCTACGGAGATCCTGAACTATCTTTTTGAGTCGCTCCGTTATGAGCGTTCGCTTTATGAGGGGATTATCGAATTTATGGGGCGCATTTTCAACGATTTTTCGTTTGTGAGCGGCTTTAGTGATCTCAGTACCCCCGTTGAAACGGTATTCGCCGAAAAAAAGGGGGTATGTCAGGATTTCGCCCATTTTGCTTTAAGTGCCTTGCGCTCAGCGGGGTTGTGCGCGCGCTATATGAGCGGGTATATCGAAACAACCCCTCCGAAAGGATCCGAAAAGCTGTTTGGAACCGATGCGTCTCATGCATGGTTTTCGGTCTTTTTCCCCGGTTTTGGGTGGTTTGATTTCGATCCGACGAACAATATGGTACCTCTTGAGCAGCATATTGTGTTGGGATACGGTCGCGACTATGGAGATATCTCTCCGATGCAGGGGGTTCTCAGCGGAAGCGGTTCGAGCCATCTGATTGTGATGGTGGATGTTTCGAGAGAGTAACCTTTTTCGAAAATTTTCCTCTAAAATCTTCTTTTTTGCTAATTGTCTTTTTTTTAAGCAACCCTTGAGACGAGTTTAGGATATGATTGGCTTAGACCTAATTTCTAAGGGGTAAGCATGATCGAACCAGTGTCTTTGGAATTACAAAAATTTTATGATATCTTTGAGAGCGTAGATCAGAGTAAAGTTTCCGAGTTTAAAGAGTTTTTAGAGACCAATGCGGTCAATTTCAACCTTTTTAAAGACGGAACCTTTATTGAACGCTCATTTCCGTTTGATATGATCCCCCGAATTATCCCAAAATCAGAGTTTGATGAGTTAGAAGCGGGGATTATCCAGCGTGTCAAAGCGCTCAATGCGTTTTTGAACGATATTTATAACGATCAAAAGATTGTCAAAGACGGTGTTGTTCCTCGTGAATATGTCGATTCAGCCAAGGCATTCTTACCCGAGTTTATGGGGATCAATCCCCCAAAAGGGGTACGTACCCATATCAGCGGGATCGATTTGGTAAAAGACGCCGTGAGCGGCAAATGGGTGATCCTCGAAGATAACCTTCGTGTTCCCAGCGGGGTGAGCTATCCCCTTACGATCCGTCGAGCGTTTCGTCACACCTATCCCGAATTTTTTGAGTCGATGAAAATCAGCAAAATCAAACACTACGGTGACGAGCTCAAAGCGGCGATGGATTATGTCAATACCGGCGGGCTCAATGTCGTCCTCACACCGGGGCGCTACAACTCGGCGTTTTACGAACACAGCTATTTGGCAAAAATCACCGGTGCGACATTGGCATCGGGAGATGATTTGGTCGTGATCGACGATGAGGTCTTTTTGTGCTCGTATGACGGTGAGCGGCAGCGGGTCGGTGCGATCTATCGACGGCTCGATGATGATTTTCTCGATCCCGAAGCGTTTGAACCCGACAGCCTGATCGGCGTCAAAGGGATCACAAAAGCGTACCGCGCCGGAAATATCGCTATTATGAACAGTATCGGAAACGGTGTCGCCGATGACAAAGGGATCTACTATTTTGTCCCTCAGATGGTCAAATATTATTTGGACGAAGAACCGATCCTCTCGAACGCTCCGACCTATCTTCCTTACTATGAAAAAGACCGTGAATACGTTTTGGCCAATATCGACAAACTGGTCATTAAAGACGTTGCCGAAGCAGGAGGGTACGGAGTATTGTTCGGAAACCGTTTGACACCACAGAAACGCTCTGAGATAATCGAGATGATTTTAGCGGAGCCGCGTCGATGGATCGCTCAGGAGGTGATCGAGTTTTACGATCTACCGTGCATGATGGAGGGAGGGATCGTCCCTCGTAAAGCCGATTTGCGCGCATATGTGATTTATGGAGAAAAAGTCAGCGTCAGCATGGGGGGATTAACCCGTTATGCGATGGAAGAGGGGAACTATTTGGTCAACTCTTCCCAAGGGGGCGGATTTAAAGATACTTGGGTGGTGGAATTATGATTATCAACGGTATGGCTATTTCAATCAACACGGCAGAGCGTCTTTATTGGTTCGGACGCTACGTTCAGCGGGCGGAAACGATGCTCAAAGAGCTGGTGAACAGTTACGATTATGTCATCGATCGTGATTTTGAGGATGGGCGGAAACTCTATGCCAAACTCGGAGTGCAGATAGAGTATGCAAATGCCCTCGATTTCCTCAAGCAAGGGGTATACGGAACGTATGGCGGGAGTATTGAGCAGATCGTCAGCTGGGCGCGCGAAAACGCGATTGAAACACGCCATTTGCTCGATGAGAGAGGATTTGCAACGCTCAACAAAATCTACAATCAGCTCGTAGCCGGACGTAACAGCGCGGTAAGTCCGAATAATCTTGAAGAGATTATTGATAACTGTAGCCTGATTTTGGGGATATTTTCCTCCGAACTCGATCGTACCCGTGCCTATCAGCTTATCCGTTTCGGACAGCAGATCGAGCGTTTTGATCTCATTTTGCGCCTTTACGGTGAGATAGAGATGGTTACGGCCGATATCGATGTCATCAACACGATAGCACGGCAGCTGAACCGCCATTACCGCCCTATTAATGTCACCACCTCCGATATCGGTAAGTTTTTAGTGTTCCTCAACGGTGTTGTCGACCGCGTCATCCAAAAAGAGACCTGTTCTTCGGCGTCTCTCCAATCTCAACGGTAATGGTGAGCGTATGGGCGTGATAGAAGAAGTTTTTTCGATTGATCTCCCCGTAGGGGAACAGTTTCGTATCCAACGGTGCCGCTATACGCCTCAAAGCGGCGAAACCAAGAAACGTATCTCTATCGTGAGCGGTATCCACGGAGATGAGCTGGAGGGGCAATACGTCTGTTTTCTTTTGGGTGAATGGCTTCGATCAAACCCCGAAAAGATCAAGGCGACAATCGATATTTATCCGGCGATCAACTCTTTGGGGATCGATAGTATCACCCGTTCCGTTCCGTTTTATGATGTCGATTTGAACCGTATTTTTCCCGGAAGCAAAAACGATTTTCTCCCCGCACAGATTGCCGATGGGGTAGTCAGCGCGATGAGTGGGTCTGAAATCGCGATTGATATTCACTCCTCAAATATCTTTTTGCGTGAGATCCCGCAGGTGCGTATTGCTAAATCTCAGGCGGATACTCTTGTGCCGTTGGCTAACAAGCTCAACATCGATTTCGTGTGGGTACATGATGCGGTGACGGTGCTTGAATCGACTTTTGCCCACGCAATGAATACGCTCGGAACCAAAACTCTCGTGGTTGAGATGGGGGTAGGGATGCGGCTGAGCAAAGCCTACGGTCATCAGTTGCTTGATGGGATTTTGAATCTGATGGCGTGCGAAGGGTTCTTGGAGATTGCACCGCTTGAGGTGAGAATGCCGATCCAATCCGAGGTGGGAGAAGTCGCTTATCTCAATGCCTCCTGTCCGGGGTTATTTGTCCCCGCGATCGAACATTGTCAGATGATTCAAAAAGGGGATATTGTGGGAGAGATCGTTGATCCTTTGAGCGGTCAAACGCTCGATGAAGTGATCGCCCCAATCGGTGGTATCCTCTTTACGTTGCGAGCCTATCCGATCGTTTATGAAGGATCCTTGGTAGGACGAATATTTGGAGAGAACGGATGAAGCGCATAGAGATACTCAATTTTAAATCCCCCAACCGTGCCCCGCTCAAAGTAGAGGGGTTTTTATTCGGTGAAGAGAGTTATGGCACCACCATTGCAATCGTCGGTTCGATGAGCGGAGATTATATCAATCAGCTTTACGTTGCATCGGGTTTGGTCGATTATCTTCGGCAAAAAGAGGAAGAGGGGAAAATTACGGGAAAAATTTTGGTGATTCCCGCGATCAATACCTATGCACTCAACATGGGAGAAACTTTTTGGCCGCTCGATAAAACCGATATTAATATGATGTTTCCAGGATATGTGCAGGGGGAGACGACACAGCGGATTGCCGCAAAATTGTTTGAGTCGCTTCAGGGGTATGACTACGGTATTATCTTGGAGGGTCGGCGCGATCAGGGGATGTGTTTGCCGTATGTGAAACTGATTCAAAGCGGGTATGAAGATATCGATTCGGCACGCGATTTGGGGATGCGTTTTATCCATTTTCGCCCCTACAGCCCTATCGAGACGGTGATGTTGCAGTACAACTGGCAGTTATGGGGGACGAAAGCGTGTTCGGTCGTGTTCGGTAAGAACGGAACGATTGATCGCCTAAGCAGCGGTGAAGTACACGGCGCTTTGGTACGTCTGATGTCGAAGAGGGGCATTTTGGATACATCGGTATTTGAGGGCTATGCCAGCAATATTATCGAGCCTGATGACATTACGGTGCTTAAAGCGCAATGTGCCGGTATCTTCGATTCTCTCGTCGGATGCGGTGTCGTAGTTCAAAAAGGGGAGGTGCTCGGTCGTATCACCGATGCGCTCAGCGGAGAAAAACTCGAAAATATTACGGCACCGATTGACGGTGTAGTGACATGCCAATATGCTAATCCGCTGATTTTCCAAAATTCGATCGCGTTTCGGATCGCATCAGCTATCACAAAGCGCTAAGAGCGCTTAAATATCGTGATGGTAGTGTTCTAATACCCGATTGTACTCTTCATAGATTTGTTTCGGGGTGAGAGAGGTTTTATACATGCGTAAAATTTGGCGGGTAAACTCGATAGGGTACTCGATCGTAGTTAAAAATAGACTTCTTGCATAACCTCTAAGATGTATTTTTTACACCGTTCGCCCTGAGCCTGTCGAAGGGTGTTTCGTTCATGGTGAGCTTGTCGAACCATGAACGGAAAGCTGGGTTATGTAAGAAGTCTAATGATTCATTGTGATTATTGTACGCCTCATTCGTAGCAATAACGTAGCAGAATGAGAAGAAACTCTTATACTCCGAAAATCTTTTTCGCCCGTTCCAAATCTTCTACGGTGTCGATTCCAAACCCGCTGCTTGCCACTTTGACCATCGAGATTTTTTTGCCGTGGTAGAGGGCGCGAAGCTGTTCGAGTTTTTCGATGTCTTCCAGCGGTGCTTCGCCTAGCGCACAGAAATCGTGGAGCGATTTTTTTGTAAATCCGTAAATCCCGATATGCCCGAAATAGTTTGCTTCTCCGCTGCGGTTGAACGGGATAGGACTGCGGGAGAAATAGATGGCGTTATGATCGACGTCGGTGATTACCTTGACGAGGTTCGGATCTTGTGCCGACTCGGTGTTGATCGCATTGTAGCAGCTTCCCATGATGAACGGGACATTCTCAGCTTTGAGGGTATTGAGACGTTCGATTAAGAGTTCGAGCACTTCCGTTTCAATGAATGGCTCATCGGCTTGGACGTTGATGATGAGTTCATCATCAGGAATATCGATGATCTGGGCGCATTCGTTGATACGGTCGGTTCCGCTTTTGTGCGTCGTCGAGGTGAGGCGCGCTTCGACACCGTGAGCGGCGCAGATGTCGAGGATTTTCTCATTATCGCATGCGACCACGACGCGGTCGATACTTTCAACCCGTTTGGCGGTACGGATCACCATCGGCAAACCGCCGATGTCGGCGAGCACTTTTTCGGGAAAGCGGGTAGAGGCAAGACGGGCAGGGATAATAATCATAGTTAAACCTAGTAAGAGATATAATTGCCTAAATCATAACAAAAAGAGGCGTAAATGCTCCTTTATCAGCCTGAGGGTGGCTATTGTTACAACAGCGATTCGATATTGCTGTATGGCTTCATCTCCCGTTTTGCCCCGAAGGGAAAAATGCTCGATGTCGGTGCGGGGAGCGGAATCGTGGGGTTGTTGATCGGGCGGGATTTTCCCGCCGTTACGCTAGAAGCGGTCGAAAAACAGCCGTTGTATGTCGAGTTTGCCCGTCGAAACGCCGCGATCAACGGTATCGAGTACACCCTCCATGAGGGGGATTTTTTGAATCACGCTCCGCATGGGAGTTACGATTGGATCGTCTCCAATCCCCCTTTTTATCATGAGGGCTCATCCCGTTCCGAAAATCCGATTCTCCATCAGGCACGCTATAATCTTCATTTGCCGATTGAGCCGTTTGCGACCAAAATCTCCAAACTTCTCAAAGCCAACGGCGAAGCGGTCATTTGTTACGATGCACGCCAATTTGCCCAATTATGCAGTGCGTTCGAGAGTGCAGGATTAAGAGTCGTTGAGGTACAATTCGTCCATTCAAAGGCTGATCGCCCGAGCACATTGGTGATGATCCATCTGAAAAAAAATTCCAAAGCGGCTCTCACCGTTCTTCCTCCGATGATTACGGAAGAAAACGGTGAATATACCCCTGCGGTTCAAGCGATTTATGACAAAGCAAAGGTGCACAGTATCAAATGTCCGAATATATGACACAAGAAGGCTTCTCTTACGCGTTTGATCCCTCTGCATGCGCCTCGTGCGGCGGTAACTGCTGTACCGGAGAGAGCGGCAGCATTTTTGTCTCCGTCACCGAGATTGCCGCTATTGCAAAGCTCTTGGAGATGGAAGAGGGGGAGTTCCGGCGTACCTATCTGCGTAAAGAGGGGTTTCGTTTTTCACTCAAAGAGCGGCTTGTGAACGGTTCGTACGACTGCGCGTTTTTTGATCGTTCACTAAAGGGGTGTAGTATCTACTCTGCAAGACCGTTGCAGTGCCGAACATTTCCGTTTTGGGATTATTTTCGCCACCGCATCGATGAACTCAAACTTGAATGTCCGGGGATTATCCATGATTAAATCGTTTGTCGCAACAGCAATGCTCCTCTCCGTGATCCATGCCGCCCCTATCAATGTCCGAAATTCTACGATACTCGAAGATACGTTTGCCCTCTATGCATTGGATGCTCAGATGCGCCAAAAGCCCGCCAGAGCGTCCGGTTTTTTTGCCGAACTCTACAAACAAACCTCAAAAAAAGAGTATCTGTATCAATCGCTTCGGATGCTCGAAGAGGCGAACGATCTGAAAACTCTCTCCAAACAAACGGCTGATGAGTTGAAAAAATTTCCCGACGATGACATTTTGAGACGGTTTGAAATTATTGTCCTCCTCAAGGAGGGAAATTTTGCGGAAGCTTCCCAAAAAGCGCTGATCCAAAGCGAAAAAAATCAAAAAGCCCCCGATTATCTTTTGTACGCCGAAGCCCGATTGAAACTCGGCGATTACAGCGGAGCCCTCTCGGCGCTTAAAAAAGCGTACAACCTGACGTATGACGAGACGACGGCGGAGCGGATCGCACTGATCCAATACGCTCAGCAAGGGGAGAAGAGCGAAGCGATCAAATTTTTGAAAGATCATATCGGAGCACACGGAAACAGCCAAACGTTGGGAAAACGATTGGGCAGTTTTTATGCCGACATGGGTGCGCTGGAAGATGCAGCTGCGATCTATGAACAAACGTTCGATGAGTATAACGATCTCTCCGCTGCCGAAGAGGCGTTGAAAATCTATATTTATCAAAAAGATTTTTCAAAAATGACGACGTTGCTCGAAAAATCGAAGATCAACGATCCGTTGCTGCTGGATTTGTACGTTCGGGTCAAAGCGTTCGATAAAGCCTCATTATTGGCACAAAAGCTCTACGAAAAAGAGGATAATCCTCTCTATCTGGCGCAAAGTTCGGTTTTTAAATACGAAGGGGCTACTGATCGGAATGATCGCGTATTGATCGACAGTGTCGTAGAAGGGCTCAAAAAAGCCAATCAGGAGTTAAAAGATCCGCTCTATTTGAACTACGTAGGATATTTGATGATCGATCACGATCTCAATGTGACCGAGGGGATGGGATATGTCCGTCAAGCGCTCGAAAAACAGCCCGATTCGCCGTTTTATATCGATTCGTTGGCATGGGGACACTACAAGCAGGGCGAATGTGCAGAAGCACTCCGTCTGATCAAGCAGGTGGAATCGATGATTGGCACCGATGAACAAGAGGTGAAAGATCATTTAAATGCGATTGAAAAATGTAAAACTAAGGAGAAAAATTAATGATTTTAGATGATATCATCAAAAAAACCAAAGAGGATCTCAAAGAGCGGGAGGCCAGGTTTAGCATGGACTGGCTTGGACGTTCACTCGCATTTAACGCCCGTGCCCCGCGTGATGTTCGCCCCTACCTCACTTCGACGCCAGAGGAGCCGTACCGCATTATCAGCGAGGTAAAAAAAGCCTCTCCCTCAAAAGGGGTTATCCGTGAAGATTTCGACCCCGTAGCGATCGCTCAGGCGTATGAACGCGGTGGTGCCAATGCGATCTCCATTTTGACCGAACCGCACTTTTTTCAAGGCAATTTGGATTATTTGGCAGAGATTCGCCGCTATGTGAGTATCCCGCTCTTGCGCAAAGATTTTATCGTCTCCAAATATCAGCTCCTCGAAGCGCTTGTGTACGGTGCCGATTTCGTCCTTTTGATCGCGGCGGCACTCTCAACCAGTGAGCTCAAAGAGCTTCTCAACTATACCCGCCATTTGGGGATGGAGGCATTGGTAGAGATTCATGATAAAACCGAGCTAACCAAAGCGATTGCGGCGGGTGCAGACATTATCGGGATCAATCACCGTAATCTCCAAACGTTTGAGATGAATATGAACCTCAGTTACGATTTAATCCCTCTGATCCCGAACGGTAAAATCATTGTGGCAGAGAGCGGCATTTACGAACACGGTCAGCTCCAAGATTTGGGCAAAGCGGGAGTAGACGCGTTTTTGGTCGGTGAGTCACTGATGCGCCAAGATGACGTCGAAGTTGCCCTTAAAACACTCAAAAACGGTTAAATTTAAAAAAGTGTCTCATCTTGGCG
>NZ_JAEMQA010000073.1 GCF_022759005.1 Sulfuricurvum sp.
AGACATTAAATACTCCTTTATCTGTGTTTGGTAACTTATTATACGTTAAATCTAAAGTGCATAATATCGCCGTCTTGAACAATATACTCTTTTCCCTCTAGGCGCATTTTTCCGGCTTCTTTTGATTTGGCTTCACCGCCACACGCTACGAAGTCTTCGTATCCGATTACTTCAGCACGGATAAACCCTTTTTCGAAGTCATTATGGATGACGGCGGCTGCTTTCGGAGCGGTTGTATTTTTGTGGATCGTCCATGCGCGAACCTCTTTGACACCTGCGGTGAAGTAGCTCATGAGACCCAGTTTATCGAACCCTTTGCGGATGATTTGCTCCAATCCTGACTCTTCAACACCCATATCACGTAGGAACTCGTCACGCTCGTGATCTTCCATTCCGACCAGTTCTTCTTCTATTTTTGCACAAAGTTTGATCACTTCACAACCGTGTTTTGCCGCGTGTTCACGGAGACGGATGACATAGTCATTGTCTTCGGTAAGACCGTCTTCATCGACGTTCGCACCGTACATGATCTCTTTGGCGCTGAGCAAGCGGACTTCATTGTTTAATTTTTCGAACATTTCAGTATCCGCTTTCGGAAAATTTCGAGCAAGGTTCCCCTCTGCCAAAAACTCGGCAAGCTCTTCAGCAAACGCGACCATTACTGCCGCGTCTTTATCGTTTTTCGCCTGTTTTTTGAGGCGTTCGATGCGGTTAGTAAGGACTTCGATGTCGGCAAAAATGAGTTCGTTTTCGATAATCTCGACATCCGAAATCGGATCGATACGCCCTTCTGTATGAACGATGTTCTCATCGTCAAAACAGCGGACGATTTGAAGTATTACTTCGGTTTCGCGGATGTTGGAGAGGAATTTGTTTCCCAACCCTTCCCCTTTGCTGGCTCCCTTGACGAGACCGGCGATGTCGACGAAATCGAGAGTCGAGTATTGGATACGCTCAGGGTTAACGATTTTAGCGAGTTCGGTTAATCGAATATCCGGTACCGGAACGGTTGCTTTGTTCGGTTCGATAGTACAGAACGGATAGTTTGCCGCTTCGGCGTTTTGTGCTTTGGTGAGTGCATTAAATGTGGTTGATTTTCCAACGTTTGGTAGTCCTACGAGTCCGATTGATAATCCCATTGAGTGTTTCCTTGTAGTGTTTCGATGCGTAAAGTATTGCTACAATTATAGCGCAGGGTTGTTGAGTGGGGACTGAGGGGGGGATAAGGTTATTGTGTAAATTTTTGCTCCATTTTTTTAAAAAGATCTCTTGGGACTCGAAACGGTTATTTTTAATGTCCTCTTCACTTTGTGCCATGAGTTTTAAGAGGACTAAGGCATTTTGCATCTTTTAGTAGCTTTCGATGTCTTGAAACATAGTGCAAATCCTTTGTTATTAGTGATGTACAGTATTAAAATAAGACTTAATTTGGACTTTAGTAAGGGGTGATATGGATTCCCGTTCGAGTCGGGGATGACGGAAAATGAAATGATGCAATATCATCATAATGCAATTATGCTATAATGCAAATAAAAAGGAGATGCTATGAGTGTACGCACTACGATTACACTGGATGAGGACATTCTCAAACTCCTCAAACTCAAAGCATTAGAGACCTCTGAATCGCTCTCCTCTCTCGTCAATAACATAGTTGTCGATGCGTTTAGAGAGGACAGCAGTGATCTTAAAGCGTTTGATGAGCGAAAAAACGAAGAGTCGTTATCGTTCGAGTCGTTTTTAAAACAGCTGGAAGCCAATGGCAAGCTATAAAATCGAGATTAAAAAATCGGCGGCAAAGGAGATCGAAAATCTCCCTTCGCTTGTTTTAAAAAGGGTTGTTTCACATATCCAAGAACTCATTAATGATCCTAGACCGCTCGGGTGTAAAAAACTGAGCGGTGATGAAAAATATCGCCTCAGGGTAGGGGATTATCGAATTTTATACGAGATCGAAGATAAGATTGTGACGGTGTATGTTGTTAAAGTAGCACACCGAAAAGAAGTTTATCGGATGCTTTAGAGCTTGATAGTATCGTTCGCCCTGAGCCTGTCGAAGGGCGAACGGATTATTTGCAGTGTTCCATGAGCCAGTTGAGTGTCATACGTACACCCGCACCCGTTCCACCATAGGTATGAACATCCCATGCGCTCTCAGTATAGGCAGATCCTGCGATGTCAAAGTGTACCCATTTCTCTTTCATATCATCATCGATGAAGTTATCGAGGAACAAAGCGGCGGTGATCGCTCCACCATAGGGTTTTGACGAGACGTTGCAGACATCGGCGAGATCGCTTTTGATCAGTTTTTTGAGGTGGCGGTTAAACGGCAAAATACCGCAGTATTCACCGCTTGCTTCCGCCGCACTGAGCCACTCTTGCTTAAGCTCTTCGTTGTGTCCCATAACTCCCGTCGTGTACGGTCCAAGTGCGACCATACATGCACCTGTGAGGGTCGCGTAATCGAAGATATAGTCGGCTTTGACATTCTCTTGGGCATAGCCTAAGACATCGGCGAGAACAAGACGACCCTCGGCATCGGTGTTGCGTACTTCTATGGTTTTACCGTTTTTGGCTACGAGTACGTCATCGGGTTTATAGGCGTTACCGCCGATCATGTTCTCTACTGCTCCCACAAACGCGTGCACTTCGATGTCGAGTTTCAACTCACTTACCGCTTTGATGATCCCCATGACGGCACATGCTCCCGCTTTATCCATCTTCATCGTGACCATGGAAGTTGAGGCTTTGAGGCTTAGTCCGCCGCTATCATAGGTAAGCCCTTTGCCCACTAAAGTGATCACTTTTTTCGGGTTTGCGGGTTTGTAGGCGAGGTGGATAAGTCGCGGAGGATTGGATGAGGCTCGACCGACGGCGAGCATCGCGTTCATTTTCTCCTTTTCGAGGGCGTTTACATCGAGAATCGTGCACTCAAGATTGTTTGCGGCCGCTAATTTATCGGCGGTGACTGCCATCATTTGCGGTGTCATATCGTAGGGGGTTTGGTTGACCAAGTTACGGACAAAGTTGGTTGCTTTTGCGATGATCAATGTTTGGTGCAATGTCGTTTCTAATACATCAAAAGCATTGGAAGATCCGTCATGGTTGTCGTTAGAGAAAATCACCTCACTCAATTTGAAGGGTTTTGGATCGGATTTGTAGCTTTCAAATTTATAGCTTCCCAAAACGACCCCTTCGATCAGGGCGCGGAAATGCTCCGGAGTATATTGCGCACATTTGAGCGATGCGTAGGTAAAGTTCATGGCTGCTTTGATAGCTGCGGCCATAGCGGAACGATACAATTCATCGCTTTGAGTAGCATCAATACCGCAAACGAGAAGTCGGTGTTCGTGTAGGGCACAGAGCTGCTCTTGATCGGCTTTGAAGCCTGCTTGGGTTAAAAGAGCGGAGTGGGGATGGGTTTCGAGCCCTTTAGGGGTGACAAATTCTAATTTTAGTTCGGCATCGATGTGCTCAAAAGGCTGATTAAGCAGTTTTACGTTCACGGCGTTTCTCCAAAAGATTTTTTTCCAGTCGGTTCATGTTGATAACAATCAGGTTTACAACGATCAAAATGATTGGAATGGCTATAAACCAATGCCCTTTGATCCATTTGAGGATATTCAAGATCTCTTCCCCATAGAAATAGGCGGGGATAATCGTGATGCTTGCCCAGAAAATGGCGCTGATAAAATTGATAATCGCAAATTGGCGGCTCGAATATTGTGTGAGACCGATGGCCATAGGGATGACGGTACGCATTCCGTACATATAACGTTGGGCAAAAATGATCGGCCATCCGTATTTTTTGAGCATCAGATGGGCAATCGCAAATTTGCGGCGTTGAGAATGGAGTTTTTTATGGATATAGCGTTTATTGAAACGACCGATATAAAAGTAGATCTGATCACCGATAAAACCGCCGAATCCGCCGACGGCTATTGCTAATGGCAAAAACATATCTCCCGTATGGGAAAAAATACCGGCCATTATCAGCCCCATCTCCCCTTCTAAAATACTCCAAAAAAAGAGGACGATGTAGCCGTATTCTCTAAGCCACCCTATTAACAGTTGTTCCACGGATAGCCTTAATTATCGAAATTTAAAATTTGTTTTGCTTGCATCATATCTTTGTCGCCACGTCCGGAGAGATTAACGATAATGAGCTTATCTTTGATATCAGCCATTTTTTTCAAATAGGCGATTGCATGGGCACTCTCGAATGCCGGAATGATCCCCTCGGCACGGCTGAGCCATACGAATGCATCGAGCGCTTCTTCATCGGTGACATTATCGTAGCTCACCGAATTATTATCTTTGTGAAAAGCGTGCTCAGGTCCTATGCCAGGGTAATCCAGCCCTGCAGAGATCGAGTGGGCTTCGAGGATCTGCCCGTCATCATCTTGGAGGAGGTAGCTCATTTGACCGTGCAATACCCCTGGGCGCCCTTTGAGAAGGGAACAGCCGTGTTTATCGGTTTCAACGCCGTGTCCTCCCGCTTCGATCCCGATACAGCGGACCTCTTTGTCTTCAAGAAAATGTTGGAACGCACCGATGGCATTAGAGCCTCCCCCGATACAGGCGATGACGTGATCGGGTAATCGTCCCTCTTTTTCGAGGATTTGTGCACGCGCCTCACACCCGATGATCGCCTGAAAATCGCGTACCATCATTGGGTATGGGTGCGGTCCCGCAACGGTTCCGATGATGTAAAACGTATCACGTGCATGGGTAACCCAGTGTCGGATTGCGTCGTTCATCGCATCTTTGAGGGTTTTGCTCCCGCTTTCGACAGCGTGGACTTTAGCACCTAAAAGTTTCATCCGAAAGACGTTGAGCTCCTGACGTGCTACGTCTTTGGCTCCCATGAAGATTTCACATTCCAATCCAAGCAATGCGGCAATCGTGGCGGTTGCAACACCGTGCTGACCCGCACCTGTTTCAGCGATGACCTTTTTCTTCCCTAACCGTTTTGCCATCAACCCTTGGGCGATAACGTTATTGACTTTATGAGCCCCCGTGTGGTTCAAATCTTCGCGCTTGAGATAGATTTTCGCACCCAACTCCTCAGAGAGGTTGGCAGCGTAGTATAGAGGACTCGGACGGCCGACGTAGTCGCGCAGATAGCCGTCTACTTCGCTCCAAAATGTCTCATCGAATCGGATCGCTTTGTAGGCTTCTTCGAGTTCAAGCAGTGCCGGCATCAATGTCTCAGGGACGTAACGTCCTCCGAAAATGCCGAAGTGTCCCTCTACGGGATCAAATTTGGAAGGGGAAGGGATGTACATCAATCAACTCCGATTACGGTATAAACTTCAACTAATTCTCGCAATTTGCTTTGGCCGCTCAAAAAATCGAGCCCCATCACGAAACATGCTTCGATACACTCGGCACCCACTTTGTTGATGAGATTGGCCGCCGCATACGCGGTTCCCCCCGTAGCGATCAAATCATCGATCAGCAAAACACGCGGTTTCGCAACACCGCTAAATGCATCGATATGGATCTCCACTTCATCCACGCCGTATTCGAGGGAATATTTTTCCGAGACGGTGGTATAGGGGAGTTTCCCCTTTTTACGAATCGGAACGAAGCCGA
Source organism: Sulfuricurvum sp. (assembly GCF_022759005.1). Classification (GTDB taxonomy): domain Bacteria; phylum Campylobacterota; class Campylobacteria; order Campylobacterales; family Sulfurimonadaceae; genus Sulfuricurvum. The sequence goes on from NZ_JAEMQA010000073.1 coordinate 5,596, forward strand.
CTCCCAGCATCTGTGCCAACGCAGCACCGAAAATGAATCCCCGCGCATCAATCCCAGCAATATGAGTAAGATCATACGAGGCGTAACGCTCATGCAGATGGCGCATCAAGACGCCGAATGCTTCACCATCATTGAGGAGGGTAGTGATGTCTTTGAAAATGATTCCGGGTTTTGGAAAATCGGGAATATCGCGAATGGCATTGATCAAAATAGCTCTATCGTTGATGCTGAGATTCATAAAATTTCCTTCGTTTAAATAAGTGCGTCAATACGCCCTTCAAGCTCTTTGATTTTGTTTTGGAGGCGGTCGGTTTCGGAACGGTGTTTCGAGTTACGCTGTTTGAGCGATTTGACTTCATTGCGGAGGTTGTTGAGTTCTTCGCTGAGGATGTCAACATTTCCGAGTGCCCGCTGAAGCTGGATTTGGTATTTACGGATCAATACTTCGGCCTCTTTGAGGGTGAGTTTCATCATTTCATTGCTGCGTTGTTCTTTGACCGTGATACTACGAAAGTAGAACATTTTGACTAAAAAGAACAGTGCCGTTAAGGTAACGACGGTGAGCAATGACCACTCTAAAAACATCCCTTATCCTTTGATCGCCTCAATTTTTTCAACACGACCGCAGTGGCGGCCCCCTTCGAATACTCCTGCAATCCATGCATCCAGAATCGATTCGGCTACCCCTTGTCCAACGATTCGCTCTCCGAAGCACAATACGTTTGCATCATTGTGCCCCCGTGCGACGGTTGCGGTATAGGCATCATGGCAGAGTGCGGCACGGATACCGCTATGACGATTCGCCGCCATCGACATTCCGATTCCTGAACCGCAGATCAAAATCCCCTGCGAAGTGGGATCAGCAAGGACATTTTCACACACTTTTACCGCATAGTCGGGATAATCGACTCTGGTCTTGTCAAACGGACCTAAATCGATCACCTCATGCCCTTTTGAACGGAGGAGTTCAACGGTAAAATCTTTCATATCAATTCCAGCGTGATCGGTAGCAACGTAAAATTTCATAATTCTCCCTAGTTCAATAGTAATTGTAAGACCGCGTTGATAGGCCAAATGACCAACGGAATTTTGAGCGGTGTAACCAATATGATGATAATAGCAATCATTCCATAAGGTTCGGCTTTGACGAAAAATTCAGCAACGGCATTCATTTTCATTTTCAGACTCAAATAGGTGATGAAATGGGCACCGTCAAACCCCGGTATGGGGAGGAGATTGAAGACGGCAAGGACGACATTGATCAGCAAAAGCTTCATTACAAAGAGATATCCGAAAATATAGAGCAAGCTATCCGATTCTCCCGGTTGGGAAAGAGAAACGAGGATAACGGAGGTGAGGGTTGCTAAAAAAATATTGTAGGCAATCCCCGCCAAACTCACCTGCATGGCTGCGTTGTAACCGCCGTTGCGCAATACCGTATAGGTGTTTACGGGAACGGGTTTTGCCCATCCGAATAAAAAACCACTCGAAGCACCGAGAAGCATAGGGACAAAATAGGTCATAAGCGGGACTAAAATCGATCCGAAAGGGTCGATATGGATGAGGGGGTTGATACTCAGGCGCCCTTGGCTTTTTGCCGTCATATCGCCGTATTTGTAGGCGACCCATCCGTGCATGATTTCATGTCCGATGATTGCTACAAGTAAGGCAAGGATCGCCGCAGCGATTTCGAATGGCTCAATAAAGTTCATGTTTATTGGCGGCTTCGTCGTCTTCGCGTATACGTTCAGCAACTGAGCGGCTGAGCGGTTCTTTTTGCTCTAAATCGGCAGGAGTTTTTCCGATTCGATCCCATCTTACTTCATAGTTGGCATTGAGGCTGAAATAGACGAACCACGGTGTCCCCTCGATCAAACCGTATGGAACGGCTCCCCAAAAACGGCTGTCGTTGGAATGGTCACGGTTGTCACCCATCATGAAGTACTGTTTTTCCGGTACTTGGATTGGGGCAAAATTGAAAATTTCACTCGGCATCATCCCATCATCCACGATGTGATCGTCGTGATGAATCCCAGGATGTTCTTTGGTGTACGGATCTTTTACCCATACTTTACCGTCAATCGTGATGAGCTCATAGCCCGGAAACGCTTTTGCGGCGTATTCATTTCCCTCTCGCGGATGGAGGTAGAGAATTTTGTCTTGGACAAAAAGCTCATCTCCCGGTAATGCGACACACCGTTTGACGTAGTGCATTTGTTGGTTGTTCGGGTATCGAAAGATGACAATGTCGCCGCGTTTGGGCTCATCACCGTCGATAATGTGTCCGTCTGTCCCCGGAATGAGCGGAATTTCAAGAAACGGTAAATGCGGGGTTGAGATACCGTATGCAAATTTTTTCGCAAACAGATGATCTCCGACCAAAAGAGAGTCTTTCATCGATCCGCTCGGAATACGGAATGCTTGTGCGACGAAAAAGATGACGAATAAAACAATAATGATTGTCCCTGTCCAAGTATTGGAAAAACGGTAGGCACTGTGCGCCGCAGAAAGGATCTTTTTTTTCAAATTATTTCTCTTCTTCTATGTGAATTTGTGCAGCTTTTAGGGTGTTTGAGAGGAGCATCGCGATCGTCATCGGTCCAACTCCGCCCGGTACCGGAGTGATGTACGAAGTTTTAGGAGCTACCGCATTGTAATCGACGTCTCCGACAAGGCGACCGTCAGATGCACGGTTAATACCGATGTCGATAACGATCGCATCATCGCGAACCATATCCTCTTTGATCAGGTTGATAACACCGGCACCGACGAGGATAATGTCGGCTGCAAGGGTGTGCTTTTTCAAATCATCGGTAAAAATGTGGCAGATTTCAACGGTCGCGTTGGCGTTGAGGAGCAACGCCGCCATCGGTTTTCCGACGATATTCGAGGCGCCGACGACACAACAGTTTTTCCCTTTCGGGTCGATGTTGTATTCCGCTAAAAGCTCCATCACACCAAGTGGTGTACACGGAACGAATCCGTCTAATCCCGTTGCGAGACGACCGACATTGTAGGGATGGAATCCGTCAACGTCTTTCGTCGGGGCGACCACTTCAAGGATTTTGGTCGTATCGATGTGTTTTGGAAGGGGAAGCTGGATCAAAATCCCGTCGATATTGGGATTGGTATTCATCATTTCGATGGTTTTGATGATCGCATCTTGGGAAATATCATCGGGCATTTCGTGGGTAACCGAATAAAATCCCGCACGGTCGCACGCTTTTTTCTTCATTCCGACATACGCTTGACTCGCAGGATCATGTCCGACCAAAATCACCGCCAGGCCGGGGACGCGCCCGGTAGTGGCTTTGAGCTCTTTGGCTCCGAGGGAGACTTTTTCTTCGATTTTTTGTGCGAGCGCTTTACCGTCAAGAATTTGCATTTAATCACCGTCAAATTGTTTTTGGGTATGATACCGCTAAAAGACTAATATTTGGTTAAAGGGATCAAGTGCGCGGGGTTTTTCTACTATTTTTGACCTTCTCTCTTTCGTACGGAGAATCGTTTATCACGAAAGAAGAGTATGCTGCAGGGCTCTACCATAACCCTCGCGGCGTTGGGTGTCATTTGTGTCACGGAGAAGCGGGCGAGGGGAAAATGGTCGCCCAATACCGAGACAACGGTGAAAAAAAAGTGTTTGCGGGACCCGCAATCCGAAAGCTTTCTTTCAAAGATTTTTATGAGAAACTAAACGACCGAATTTTGGGAATGCCCCGTTATTATTTGACCGATACGGAGATACAAACCCTCTATTATTATCTCCACCGTGAGGAGTTCAAACGTGCAGCCGCTCCACAACCTCCAAAAACTAAATGATCTGATTGAAAGCGGTGAGATCACCGCGTTAAAAGCGTTAGCCGCTCCCCAAAAACGGGAACTGAACCGTTCGATGTCGTTTCGTTCCGCGATGATGATTTCGACCCATAACCTCAAACACCTCTCTAAAATACCCACCCTTGATGCCGAATGTCTCATGTTGAACCTCGAAGACGGAGTAAGTGCGGAACAAAAGCCCTATGCACTCGTCTTGTGTGCAATGGTGTTGGCTTCCAACCCAAAATGCGATAAAAAACTGGTGGTGAGAGTCAACCCCCTGGAGGAGGGGGGTGCTGAGGAGATTGCATTTTTGAACCCGTACATGCCCGATGCGATCCGTATCCCCAAAGTGCGATCGGTAGAAGATGTCACACGTGCATTGTCGCTGGTGGATGAAACAATTGAAATTCACCTCTCCATCGAAACCAAAGAAGCGTGGCTTGCAATACGCGAATTGGCGATCTCTCCGCGTATCAAAGCGTATTATCTGGGGATTCTCGATTTGTTTGCCGATTTGGGGCTTTCGCAGAGCCTTTTATTGTGCGACAATCCGATGGTCCATTATATGCTGTCCCATTTTTTGGTGACAAGTCGATCGTGCGGTGTGAAGCCGGTCTCTTTCGTCTATCAGGATTACAAAAACCATGACGGACTTCGCAACTGGTTGGAATTGGAAAAAATGATGGGGTATGAAGCCAAAGGGTGTATTGCCCCCGCTCAGGTGAGTTTGATCCATGAGATTTTCGGACACAGCGAGGCCGAAATCGCACGGTGCGGCGAAATTGTCCGTTTATTTGAAGAACACCGTGCGCGCGGAATCAGCGGATTTGCCGATGAGAGGTACGGCTTTATCGACGAGCCGATCTATAAGGGGGCGTTAGCGGTTTTAAACTCTCGATGACGTTTAGTATCCCGTAAGATTGTACCAAACACGGTAGCGGATAAGGGTTTTTTGTTGTGGGTGGGGATATTTCGAATAGGCAAGCTCAATTACTTCTTTGGTTGTATCGTCCAAAATAGAGAGTTGACTATTTTTGAGAAAATGAAGATCGGAAATACTGCCATCAGGATAGAGATAAAATTCGATCATGTTGGTATCGTTGCCTCGGATATTATCGGGGATACGCGAATGCCCGTAGCGATCCAGTACGTTTTGGGTGATCCGCCGCATCACTTCTTGGTTGTCAAGGATGTATTTTTGCTCCCCCTCTGAGAGTTCGTTGAACTTATCCCCATAAAGCTTTTGGATACTGTCGGTAATCTTGGTTGTACTGCGTGTCATATTCTCCCGTGCGGATGGGTCGGCTTTGGCAAAACTGTCGTGCAGATTGAACTCTTTCGGCGGCATCGGAGTACGCTCGATGGCGGCGACGGTTTTGGCAACATGGCGCTCGAACGCTTTTTTTGGTTCCGGTTGCGGTTCGGGAGCGGGTGGCGTCGGTTTTACTTCCGGCGGTGTCGGTTTTGGAATAGGCGGCTTCGGTATAGGCTGAGTCTCTTTGATCATCTGTTCTCCGCGCGGGATAGGACGCAAAGGGAGGACTTTTGGGATGTTGTTTTTGACAATGGCTTCTTTTTGAATGTTCGGGCGATCTTTGATCGAGAGGCGAAAGCGCTCTTCATGAGGTTCTGATGGTTTCGTTTCGGGAGGCGGAGCAGGTTTGAGTTGATCGAGTAAAATGAGTACAAGCAAAATGATGAGGTGAACCAAGAGGGCGATGATGAATGCGTAAAGAGAAAAAGAGTCGGTTCGTTTCATAAGGGCGCATTCTACCCATTTTTCGTTAATAAAATCGAGAATGATTTAAAAAGCTTTTTTAAATCCGTTTGTATTAATCATGGGTTGGTAAAAGTTGTCGTGTTTTTAGTTTTAACCGAATGGTTTGTATAATAAACATAATTTTTTACATCGATATGAAACGCATGAAACAAAAACTACACCATATTGCCAACAACCCCGCAACGCAAAAAGCGTTAACATCGTTAAAGCCCGAAAAAACGCTATGGGGCTTTTTGGGTGTTATCCTCTTTTTTATCGCTCCAGAGATTATTGCTTTTATTTGGGGTGCCGAGATTACGGCCTATGCGAAAGAGACTCTTTTGCATGCTCCCTCTTTGGTTGAAAAGTCGTATGGTGATCTGCTGGTGATGCTCTTCGAAGATGGGGGAAGCTGGGTCAATCTTTTGATCGGAACAGCCCTGTTGATTTGGCTACTCTTTTGATCCAACGAACGTAATGATTTGTTGATCTGATCGAGTGCCAGTGATTTGGCGTAATTTCATTACTCTTTGTAGCAAAATTACGACTTATTTAAAAACAGTCGATAATATACGATAAAATATAGTCTTCATACGAGGAGGAAGCAAAATGCGACGTGTAATGTATCTTTTTTTATTTGCTATTGCTTTTCTGATTTTTAAAGCATTTTTTTTAGACGAGTATATTGCTCGAAATTATGGAAATGATACCAATGCGTCAAGTGATGCCAATCTCTCCGCTGAGAGCAATGTCACCTCTACTCCCGTTCAGCCTGAAGTCAAAGCGCAGCCGGTAGTTCCCGCAGAGATAAAACCATCGGTAAAAGAGACCCCTCCAGCTGTTGTGGCACCCGAAAAACATGATACCCAAGAGACACCCGAAGATAAAAAAATGCCGCTGGATAAACTCGGCGACTCGATATCCAAGCACATAAAATTATAAATCTATTTTTGCCGTGAGAGCAAAATCCCGCTGAGGACGATCATCACCCCTCCGGTGATTACTGCTGGGGTGGGAAGAACGTCTCCCAGCAGTACTCCGAACATTGTCGCAAACAAGACAACGGAGTAGCTCACCGTACTCACAATCCCCGCTTTGGCATAAAAATAGGCACGAGTCATGTAAATTTGTCCGTACGCGGCGGCAATACCCATCAGTGCAATCCATAGCCAATCGATTCCGATCGGCTGTGTATAGGGATTAAAAGCAAAAGCGAATATGTCTGAGATTGCATAGGGTGCAGCAACCATTAAGAGTGCAGGGATAAGGACTCCCGAAATCATAAAGGACAAAACGACGGTACGTTCGTCATAATAGGCTTTTAAACTTCGGACGCTCGTATAAGCGAGTGCGGAGAGAAAGCCGCACAGGATCCCCATGATATGCAAATATCCCATCTCCATGTCACTGAGCATTGCGACACCCGAAAATCCGATGAGAATGGCGATTAGTGCTTGAGGTTTGAGCTTCTCTTTCAATACGAAAAAGGCGAGTATCGCGGTAAAAATCGGTTCCGTTTTGGCATAGACGATGGCATTTGAGAGGGATGTCGCACTGACGGTATAGAAAAATGCCAGCAGAGCGACGGTTCCCACTACCCCTCTAAAAATGAGTGTTAGCGGTTTTCCCCCAATATTTTTGATCGGTTTTCGTGCGATAAACGTACCGATAACCGCCAACCCGATCGCATTGCGCCAAAAGGTCACTTCGACTGACCCCATCGACTGGGAGAGGAGTTTTGCAAAGAGCATCGTGAGGGCAAATAAAAACGAGGCAAATAGCATATAAAGAATGCCCAGATGGGTGTTGGAAGGGGATGAATTCATGGCGTGATTGTAACACGGAAAACATAACCGTATGCAACGCAAACCTATTTTGGATACAATAAAACTAAGTAATCGTTTGTGTGGGTAGGGGATGAGTGTGTATGATAAAGATAGCAAATTTTTCGGGTGATTTTTGGGGCGGTACGGCGGCGATGCTGGTCGCACTCCCTTCTGCTATCGCATTTGGGGTAACCATTTACGCAAATATCGGAGGACACTACGGGGCATACGGTGCGGTCGCGGGGATTTTGGGGGTTGCGGCGATGGGAATTGTGGTATCGTTGATGCGCGGAACCGATCGTCTAATCTCTGCACCTAGCGCCCCCGCCGCTGCCGTTTTATCCGCATTTGCCATGCATTATATCTCCGTAGATATGGGTGCCGATCTCGTTTTTTCGATGTTGATGATTGTTGTGTTATTGGCGGGGATTTTTCAAATTCTTTTCGGTGTTATCGGACTGGGGCGATTGATTAAATATATGCCTTTTCCTGTTGTCAGCGGCTATCTAAGCGGTGTTGGTCTTTATATTATCGCGGCGCAAACACCGATATTTGTTGGACTGCCCCAAGGGACCCATTTTTGGGATGTATTTCGAATCCTCACGGCTTGGCAATGGCAAAGCATTCTCATTGGAGCCATAACGATTGTAACGATGATCTATGCCGGCAAAATTTCGCGTGCAGTTCCTGCGGTTATCATCGCGTTGTTAGTTGGAATGATTGCATATGGGGCATTGGGAATGATCGATCATGCTCTATTTGAGCCGAATAACATTTTTGTCATCGGTGAACTCGGAGGGAGCGGCGGTATCAATTTTATTGATTCGTTTTTGGGACGCTTTACCAATATCTTCCATATGGGTGTCAATGATTATTCATTGTTGCTTTTTCCCGCGTTGACGTTGGCGGCACTGTTGTCGATCGACACGTTGAAAACCTGTATTATTCTCGATTCGATGACCCATTCGTTCCATAATTCGAACCGTGAACTTATCGCGCAGGGTTCAGGAAATATCGTTTCCGCATTGATCGGGGGGATGCCCGGATCAGGGACGATGGGACCGACGATGGTTAATCTTTCCAGCGGTGCTCAAACGCGGCTCTCCGGATTCATCGAGGGGATTATGGCGATCGTTGCTTTCGTTGTATTGGCCGGTTTCATCGCATGGATTCCGGTTGCTTCGTTGGCGGGAATTTTGATCGTTATCGGTTTTCGAATGATCGATAGGCACAGCATGAAACTGCTCCGTTCCCGTCAAACGATGCTCGATTTTTTCATCATCGTAGTGGTTGCGATTACGGCACTCTCCGTTAGCTTGATCGCGGCGGCAGGTGTTGGATTGATGTTGGCGGTAGTCCTTTATATCATCCAGCAGATCGGCGCATCCGTCGTCTATCGTCACCAAGACGGAACGGAGGTACGGAGCAAGATTGTTCGGGGAAAAGAGGAGGAGAATCTGCTGAATTCCAAGAGAGACATTTTCTCTGTCTATGAGCTTCACGGGAGTCTCTTTTTCGGTACGGCAAATCAGCTCTATACGATGCTCCAAGAGGATTTACAATACAAAAAATACATTATCATGGATATGAAGCGGGTGCAAAACGTCGATCTCACCGCTGCCCATATTTTGTTGCAGATCAAAGACATTCTCCATGAACGTGACGGCTACCTTTTGTTATGCCGCCTCCCTCACAAACTCCCGACAGGTGATGATATGGAGCACTATTTCAACCAAGTCGGATTGCTCAAACACTTGAGCCCGATCAAAGTGTTTGACGATTTGGACGATGCGATTGAATGGGTTGAGCACAAAATCATCAAAGAGGGGATGATTATCACGGATCACGACGATGCATTGGATCTGAGCGAGTTTGATCTCTTCAAAGGGCGCAAAGAGGAAACCATAGAAGAGCTGCGCACTCTTGTCGAGACAAGAAGCTACAAAAAAGGGGAGGTCATCTATTCCGAAGGGGAGGGGAGCGGCGAAATATTTTTGATCCGTAAAGGATCGGTGCGTATCATGCTCCCATATCCAGGGCGCAAAAGTGTCCATCTCAATACCCTTCGGCGGAACAATTTTTTTGGAGAGTTCTCCTTTTTGGAGGGGGCGCCACATTACACTGATACCATTGCATCAAGCGATACCGAGCTTTATAGCATCCGCCGCGATGCGTTTGAACAGTTTGCGCTTCATCATAAAAAAACGGCACTCCATTTTATGCAGAGCTTAGCGGCGGTTTTGGCAGAGCGGCTTCGATTGACACGATCGGAACTCGGCGAAGAATATGATGTTTGATTTTGTTAAAATGTATATATTTTACGTCAACGCGCTATAGTGATTAAAAAGTTGTCATAAAACTCTTTTCTCTGAAAGGGGGTTGGGATGTATACATCTATCCAGAAAATCGCATATTAGACTTCTTGCATAACCCAGCTTTCCATTCGTGGTGAGCTTGTCGAACCATGAACAAAACACCCTTCGACAGGCTCAGGGTGAACGGTATAAAAATACATCTATTGCGCAATCACCAAAAAAGATTCGTTCATCGCTCATTAAAACGATTCATGTGAGAATGACGGGCTTGGCACATTATGCTTATTCTAAGAACGAAAAACGGACGTGCGACTTGTAACGTTTTACAAAAATGCGCTTTGTGCAGGGGAAGCTTGATGAAGGGCATCTTCAGCACGGCTGATAATGTCGAAAATCGCTTCATTCTCTTGCTGAATCGAACTTCCCAGACGGATATGCACCGATTGCAGATGCTCAAACGGCTCTTCGGTCATGACACGGAGAAGTTTTTGGCTGAATTTGCGGACATTTTCGCCGTTCTCGACCAGATACGCTAATAAAAAGATTTTTTTGTCCCAGCGTACAAGCATATCGCTTTGGCGGATATGGCTTTTTAAACTGGATGTGAAATCGTGCATGCATTTATCGCTGTCACAACGTGATGAGAGTATTTCAATGATCGTTATTCCGATCGCTTTTTCGTTAAACAGTGCAGCATTTTGGAAGCTTTTTGCCGTATGGACGAAGTAGTCTTTATTGAATGCGCCGCTCTCTTTGTCGATGCTGACATCGTTTTCAATCATGATCCGTTTGATGAGATCCTGGGAAATATCGGTAAATGAGACAATCGTATACCCCTCTACCGGTTTATCGACCGTGAGAGAAAAGGCAAACGGTTCTGCACGATAGTTGATCATACTGACGATACGCTCACTCTCAGGGAGTTCCATCACAGAAGAGGTCCATTGATCGAGATCGGATGCCTTTCCGGCATGAAAATAGGCGTCATGAGGGACGAAACGGTTCGGAAGTGAACCGAATTCACGTAAAAACATTTTGACGTTCGGCATTCCGCTGAAGTCTTGGAATGCTTTATTGAAAAGTATCGGGGTGTGATCGTGCATTAAAACAATAAGATTCGGTTGGGTATCGATTGCGGCTTGGAACAGTTTATGACAAATATCGTTTTCGTCAGAGATAAAAGATTGATGGTTCGATACAGACATTAGCGCTCATTGAATAAAATTAATCCGATAATAATAACACAAGTGAAACAAAAAAAACGTATGAAGGCTACTTTTGATTCGATTATGTGAGTAAACGGAAGCGATGCGGATAATACCTTTTGCGCGCCCCATTCGATCAGGGAGCCCAGTGATTTGAGCTCTTGGTCGCTGATATTGCGATAGCGTCTCATCGATCAGTTCGCCTCGTTGGTGTAGGCGTAGGTCTAGGAGATGGCGCGCAGACGTTCCGCCGCTTTGGTGAAAACATGTAAATCTATTGCCAAGTATCGTTATAATTGAACTTATTTGATAAAATACGACTTTTAAACGATTTAGAAGGTTTTAGAGCAATGAACGAGAGCAAAGATTTTTTACGCACCATCGTCGAAGAGGATTTACACGCGGGTAAATACAGCGAAGTTGTAACCCGCTTTCCCCCTGAGCCAAACGGCTTCCCCCACATCGGACACGCCAAATCGATCACGATCAACTTCGGTATCGCACGCGACTACAACGGCCACTGTAACCTGCGGATGGACGATACCAACCCCACAACCGAAGATACCCGTTACGTCGAAGCACTCAAAGATGCCGTCGAATGGCTGGGATTCAAATGGGAGGGGAATGTCCGCTACACCTCCGATTACTTCCCTGAACTCTATGAATACGCAAAACAGCTCATCAGAATGGGCAAAGCCTATGTCGACAGCCTTAGCGAAGAAGAGATCCGCGAATATCGCGGAACGGTGACCGAACCGGGACGCCGTAGCGTCTATGCTGAGCGCAGCGTCGAAGAGAATCTCGATTTGCTGGAGCGGATGAAAAACGGTGAGTTTAAAGATGGTGAACACGTTCTCCGTGCTAAAATCGATATGAGTGCGGCGAACATGAAGATGCGTGACCCGCTCCTCTACCGCATCCGTCACGCCCATCACTACCGCACGGGAGATGCGTGGCATATCTACCCGATGTATGATTACGGACACTGCCTCTCCGACTACATCGAGGGGGTTTCTCACTCGATCTGTACGCTGGAGTTTGAAAACAACCGTGACATCTACGACTGGGTGCTCGATACGCTGGGGCTCACCTCTCCGCGCCCGTATCAGCATGAGTTCGCACGACTGGGGATCAGCTACACCGTCATGAGCAAACGAAAGCTCTTAGAACTGGTCAACGAAGGCTACGTCAACGGCTGGGACGATCCCCGTCTTCCTACCATCGCGGGATTGCGCCGACGCGGGTACACCCCTGAGTCGATCCTTAATTTTTGTCATCAAATCGGTGTCGCCAAAGCCAACTCGATGGTCGATGTTGCACAGCTCGAATTTTGTATCCGTGATGATCTGAATACCAAAGTGCCCCGCGTCATGTGTGTTCTCGACCCGCTTAAAGTGACGATTGAGAATTATGAAGGGAGTGAAGAGCTCGACGCTTCGTATTACCCTGAAGACGTGCCGAAAGAGGGGTCGCGCAAACTGCCGTTTTCGCGTGAAATCTACATTGAGCGCGACGATTTCAGCGAGAACCCGCCAGCAGGCTTTTATCGCCTCACACCTGAACAGCCGGTACGCCTCAAACACGCCTACATCATCACCTGCAAAGAGGTGATCAAAGACGCGGCGGGGAATATCACCGAAATCATCGCAACGTACCATCCTACCTCTAAAAGCGGCTCCGACACGAGCGGTATTAAGGTCAAAAGTGCGATCCAATGGGTCGAAGCCAACACCGCAAAAACGGTCGAGGTGAGACTCTACGATCGGCTCTATACCTGCGAAGCACCGGAGGGGGTGGAAGATCTCAATCCCGATTCACTCAAAGTGATTAAAAACGCCCTCATCGAACCTGCCCTCATCACCGAAAAACCCGATGTACGCTTCCAGTTCGAGCGTCAAGGGTACTTTTATGCCGATCCGGTCGACTACACCGACGAAGCACCGGTATTTAACAAAATTGTAGGGCTTAAAGATTCGTGGAACAAAAAAGCCAAAGGCGAAGAGAACACGGCGAAGTCTGAGCGCAAAGCGGTAGAGAAAAAAGTACAGATCGATGGCGAAGTTGCCCCGATGAGTGAAGCGGAACAGGCGCGCTTTGATACCTATACGGGGACGATGAAACTGGGGAACGAAGTGGCGAACACCCTCGCACGGGATGAGCAACTCTCATCATTCTTCGAAGCCTCACTTTCTACGTATAACAGCCCCGTGACCTTGGCGAATATCGTCTCCAACGAAGTAGCCCGTGAACTCAAAGAAAAAGAGGCGGGTGAGCTGAAATTCACCCCTGCACAAATCGCCGAATTGGTCAAAATGATCGATGAGGAGATCATCTCCAACAAAATCGCCAAGCAGGTGTTTGAAGAGATGGCACTCAGCGGTGAAAACCCTGCAGCAATCGTCGAAGCGCAAGGACTGGTACAGATCAGCGATCCAGCCGTAATTTCGCCGATCATCGATGACGTGATGGCGAAAAATCCCGATAATGTTGAAAAATACAAAGCGGGTAATACGAAACTGTTCGGATTTTTTGTCGGGCAGGTACTCAAAGCAACCGGAGGAAAAGCCAATCCTGGGGTCGTCAATGATCTCGTAGCGCAGAAGTTACAATAAAGAGCAGTTATTCTTGTTCTTTGTCAAAAAACGCCTGAAACTGTTTAATCAGAGCATTGTCCGGCTCGGTGGTGGAGTTTTTACTTCCAGAAAAAATGGACGTTCTTGCATATGTGCTACGGGGAACCGCGTCACGTTAAATTCGATAATATCTACGCTTGTTCGCTGTAGTCTTTTTGTTAAGAAACAGATGTTTCTTGACACTGAGGACAAGTCCCGGAAATCACGACGGAAATATCATCTGTCGTATAATGACTCATTCGAATCGATTTTTCCAAATCAGAACAAACTGAATACTCTATGTCTTTGAGCTCTCCGCACGATTTGCACAGAATATGTGCATGTGTCTCTTTTTGGATTTCGTATTTTGTTTTTTGTCCCGGAATCTTGACTTCGCGAATCAAGCTCACATCGAGCATCGTATTGACATTTTTATAAAGGGTAGCAAGCGAGATGGAATCGAATTTTGCACGAATGGCTTGATGCAACTCATCGATATTGATATGCCCTGCGTGTTCCATCAGCTCCATTATAGCGAGCCTTTGGGGAGTTGCTTTGAGATGATGCGATTTTAATAAGTGTCCGTATTTCATAATGTGTAATTATAAACAATAAAGGGGATGGTATTTCCTAAAGAAGTAAAAAATGGGATACTTTTGAAATAAAATTTAAGATTTCCCCTGTGTGGGAAGGGGAATTTAGAGCGATTCGATAATACGGATCAACTCATCGGGTTTATTCGAATATTGTAATGCCGTCTCTTTGTTGATCAGTTTTTTACGCAAAAATTCGACGATCTCTTGTGTTTGCGTCGTCATACTGGTCCCTTGTTGGTTCAACTGCATTTGGGAATAGAGCTGATGGACTTTATCTTCACGGATGAGATTTGCGATAGCCGGATTGGTGATCATCACCTCTTGAGCCGCAATACGTCCCCCTCCGATTTTCGGCAAGAGTGCTTGCGAAATAACCGCGATAAGCGATGTTGAGAGTTGAGCCCGTACCTGAGGTTGTTCATCCCCTGAAAATACGTCGATGATACGGTTGATGGTTTGCGGTGCCGAGTTGGTGTGAAGGGTTCCAAAAACCAAGTGACCCGTTTCTGCTGCCGTTAACGCCGCAGAAATGGTTTCACGATCCCGCATCTCCCCGATGAGGATAACGTCAGGGTCTTCACGCAGAGCATATTTGAGTGCTGATGAGAAGCTTTTGGTATCGGTTCCGACGTTACGGTGAGAAAAGAGGGACTTTTTATTGGTGTGGACGAACTCCACCGGATCTTCAACGGTGATAATATGACGCGCTTCTGTTAGATTGATCTCGTTGAGCATCGCCGCAAGGGTCGTTGATTTACCGCTTCCGGTCGGTCCTGTGACGAGAATAAGCCCTTTTTCTCTTTTGATGATCTCTTTGAATATCCGTTTGGCATTCAAATCATCGAGTGATGGGATCGTAACCGGGATGATACGAAACGCACAGGCAATATCATCCATCGTTTTGTAATAGTTCACACGGAAACGGCCGACATCGGGGATAACGATCGAAAAATCGAGTTCGTTATTCTCTTCAAACGATTTTTTTTGTTTTTCGCTGAGGAGTGAGTAGGCCATCTTTTCGATCGCGTGTCCGTCAAGAATCGGAAGATTGAGGGCGACGAGGCGACCATCGATACGGATTTGAGGTTCAGAACGACTAACGAGATGTAGATCGGACGCTTTGTATGCGACAACACTTTTGAGGAGTTTGTAAATATCTAAGCTTGTATTCATGAATTAAATATCCCTTCGTAGTAAGATGGATCAAAACCGACGATAATTTGAGCGTTGTATTCGATAACGGGGCGTTTTATGAGGAGGTTATGGTCGCTCATCCACGTTATTTTTCCGGCGTCATCAAGCTCAAGTGCTTTGAGACCCAATGTTTTGTAGGTTGTCCCTTTGGTATTCAAAAGGGTAGCAAGGGGGACCTTTGACGCCCAAACGGTAATCTTTTGCTGATCAACGGGAGTTTTTTTGAAATCATGGAACGTATACGCAAGAGATCGATCTTCCAAAAATTTTAATGCTTTTTGGACGCTGCCACAACTTTTGATTCCGTAGATATGTATCATTGGTTACTCAATAATTTTAGGGACGATGAAAAAATGCTCTTGCGCATGAGGTGCATGGGAGAGAATTTCATCATTAATTGAACGTTCAACATACCCTTCATCGTCTCGCAAACGGGTTGGAGCGTCTGACATGGAAAACGTTGCATTAACCCCTTCTGTGGAGAGTTCAGAAAGATTATCGACAAACGAGACGATTTCACTGAGTTGAGCGATCATTTCGCTACGATGCTCATGTGGAATTTGCAGATAAGAGAGTTTTTCTAATCGCTGAAGTAATGTTTCGTCAATTTGCATGGTTAACCTAAGTTGTGATAAATTTATGAAAAATAATTGTACCCTAAAAAAAGGTTTACTTAACTTTAACGTAGGGTAAGATATGATTGTCCCATTAATGAGCCAAGAGATATAGGAGCTGTTTTGAGTCTAAAAGAGAATATTGAAGCCGTAAAAGAAGAGTTGAGTTCAGAAGAGAAGTTTTTTGAAAGTGCAATACGCACTGAACGCTTTGTCAAAAAATACCAAAAACCTTTGATCGGAATTGTGGTGGGCTCTTTGCTGGCGGTAGGGGGTGCAATCGGGTATCAAACGTATACCAATGCAAAGTTGCAAAGTTCCAATGCCGCATTTAATCTCCTTTTAGCGAATCCTGCCGATGCAAAAGCGGAACAGACCCTTAAAAATGATAATCCGTCTCTCTATGACGTTTGGAAGCTTTCACGCGGAATTTCTCAAAAAGATGTAACTGTGCTGGAAGGATTGAAACATTCCAAATCATTCGGTGTGGGTGACATTGCTACGTATGAATCCGCTGCTATTAAAAGCGATATGAAAGCGTTGGATCAATACACTAAACAACAGGGTGCGATGTACAAAGATTTGGCTTTACTTGAGCTCGCGGTTTATGCGATTGAAAAAGGGGATGTTTTAACGGCGCATGAAAAACTCTCACTCATCGCGGAAGACTCCCCGATATATCAAGCCGCAACGGCCCTTCAACACTATGGAGTCAAAGAATGAAATTACTTTTCGGTACGGTATCCCTTGCAGCGGTACTTTTATTAAGCGGATGTTCTCACAAAGAAGTGTACAAACCAGATAATGTTAAAGGTGAGTGGCGCACTGCCGGTCGCTTAAGCGCTTCGATCGCACAAACGGGACAGTCTGCCGCGATGTTGGATAACGGCCATTTATTGACTTCAGACGGTGAAAAAAATATTAAACTTCCCAAAGATTTTCGTTTGATCAATGCGAATCGTGAGTGGGTTATTACGCAAAGTACCGAAGGAAATATGGTTCTTTTTCCTGCAGACGGGACAGATGCAAAGGTCACATTTGAGTTTAAACGAGACGTTGCGGCAGCTTCGATTCAAGACGACGTAGTTGCTGTCTTATTCGCCAACAACGAAATGGCGCTCTACTCGCTGGAGAGCAAAAAATTGCTTTTCAAAGAGAGTGCCAATGCCCCTATCGCGGTAGATGCTCGTATCGCTAATCCGTATTTTTTAAAAGAGTTGGTATTGTTTATGACCCTTGATGGGAAAATTGTGATAGTCAATTCGGAAACCAAACAGTTGTTGCGTTCGGTGGTTGTTAACTCAAGCGAATATTTTAATAATATCACCTACATGAATGTTATCGATAACAATCTCGTAGCTGCTACCGGAAACGGGGTATTGGCCCTTTCTCAAAAAGAATCACGCGAAAAATACGAAATTCGAAATATTGTGTATGCAACGGATGGAATTTGGCTGACAACGAAACAAGGTGAAGTGATTGCACTGAGCCCGACGCTGCAGTTTAAAGCGAAAAAGAAATTTCCGTTTGCCCATTTTGTCGGGTTGAGTGTACAAAATGACCGTGTATATGCTCTGGAGCAAGAGGGGTACATGATCGCATTGAGCAAAAACCTTTTGACCTATGATGTGTATGATGTCGATATGGATGCGGATAATAAAATATTTATCGGAGACGGCCGTTTTTATTTTGACGACCGCTATATCAATATCCAATAATGTCGAAAGAGCTTGAGGCTTTTCTTGAATACATTATTGTCATCAAAGCTTTAAGCCCTCGAACGATTGAGGCGTATCGTCTGGATCTGAGCGCATTGGAAGATGCCGCTCAAAAAAGTCTCACGGAAATTGATTCAAACCTCATTTTTCACATTCTCGGGTCTATCAGTAACAAGCGTACGCTCAATCGCAAACTCTCTGCATTTAATTCCTTTTTGGATTTCTGTCATCGCAACCGCTTCGATTCTCAAGCATCAAAATGTTCTCTTTCCAAAATCCCCAAAAACCTTCCGAAATTTCTTTCGTTTGAGACGATTCAATCATCACTTGAATTGATTGATCGCAGTGATTGGATCGGATTGCGCGATTATGCCTTAGTCCTTTTTTTATATGCTTCAGGACTTCGGATCAGCGAGTGTTTGGCACTCCAAGAGGGGGATGTCGAGGGGGAATGGCTGCGAGTGCGTCAAGGTAAAGGGGAAAAAGAGCGATATGTCCCCTTGGCACAGGAAGCGCTGAATGCCTTGAGGGCGTATCGGGATGCTTCACCGTATCAGAACCGTCCGCATCTATGGCTCAACTATCGAGGAGAGGCTCTTAGTCGTGTCTCCGCGTTTAAAATAACTCAAAAATATTTGGGGGTTTCACCCCATGCACTCCGTCACTCCTATGCGACGGCACTGATCCTCGGAGGAGCGGATCTTCGGGTTGTACAAGAGCTTTTAGGACATGCGTCACTGCTGACGACACAGATCTACACGCATGTTCAAAAGCAAAATCTCCAAGAGACGGTATTGAAACACCATCCAATGGCAAAAAGATAGTAAAATTCTTAAGCTATAATACCCTCATGATATTATGCGATGTTGGTAATACTTCGGTTGATTTGTTCTATGCAGGTAAACGTACCAAGCTGAGTGCGGAGGATTTCGACCCCGCAACTATCTATGACACCGTCTATTTCGCCAGTGTCAATGCTGTGTTCAATGAACGTGTTCGAGACTATACGAATTGGTATAATGTGCGGAAATTCATTGATTGGGACAAATACTATCCGACAATGGGGATTGATCGGATTATGGTATGTGAAGCGATCGACAATGGAGTCATTGTCGATGCGGGGAGTGCTGTCACGGTCGACGTGATGCAAAATGCTCTCTATCAGGGCGGATTCATCTCGTTAGGACTTCGCGCGGCAAGGGAAGCGTATGCACGAGTTTCACCTGCATTGGATGTGTCATTTAACTTTGAGGTAGATTTAGCTAAAATGGCGAAAAATACTCCCGATGCCCTCACGGTCGGTTTTTTGGCTCCTTTGATTTGCAGAATCAAGGAACTCGGAAAACCGATTTATCTGACCGGAGGGGATGCCGTACTGTTGTCTCGTTATTTACCCGAAGCGACAGTTGATGAAGATTTGATCTTTGCGGGGATGAAAAAGTTGATAGAAAAAGGGTCTAAATGCTAAGTGTCGCACTCCCAAAAGGGCGAATTGCCGAAGATACACTCGAAATATTCGAACAGATTTTTGGAAGCAGTTTTAAATTTGATGATCGAAAATTGATCCTTCAAACCGAAAATTTTAAATTTTTATTGGTACGCAACCAAGACGTTGCCACCTATGTGTATCATCAAGCGGCGGACATCGGTGTCGTCGGACTTGATACTCTCGAAGAGCAGGGGTTGGACGTGATCCGTCTCTTGGATTTACAAAAAGGGAAATGTCGTGTTGCTATCGGTATGCGTGCCGGAGAGAAACCCGATTTCACCAAAAGCGAGATCAAAGTAGCGACGAAAATGGTCAATATCACCAAACGCTATTTTGCCGAGCGTGCAGTCGCCGCCGACATTATTAAGCTTTACGGTTCGATTGAACTCGCTCCCCTTGTAGGGCTTGCCGATATGATCGTGGATGTCGTAGAGACCGGCAGTACAATGAAACAAAACGGTTTGGAAGCGGTTGAAACTATTATGGAATCTACCACCCATTTGATCGCCAATAAAAATAGTTTTTTTGAGAAAAAAAGTGAAATTTTAGATGTATATGAAAAAATTAACACTTTATTATACGGAAATAGTCGATAATTCACTATTCGTTCACATTAGCTATTTATAATACGTTCAATAACTATTCAAAGTAGAGACGATGTCATCTCATTATTCATCTCGTATTGCCGTATCTTTGTTATTGGCTTCATCTGCTCTTATGGCTGAAGGTTTCTCGGTCACAGAGTATATTTCTGTTACGAAATCGGTTCCGAATTATTCAACGATTCAAGAAGAGATTCCAAGTGAACGTTGCTATGACGTTCAAGAAAAAGTAAGTTCCGGTGGAAGTAATAACGATGTCGTCGGTGCTGTTGTGGGCGGTGCACTAGGAGGTGTTCTTGGGCACAATGTCGGCGGAGGCACCGGAAAAACGGTAGCAACCGTCGGTGGTGCGGTTCTTGGAACGTTGGCAGGGCAAAATATCGGAAGCAAGTATAACACTCCTGAATCAAGCTCGTACCAAACGGTACGTAAATGTGAGAATATCTCAACGATGAAAACTCGTCAAGTTTTGAGCGGGTATACAAACTACGGAATACTAAAAGGTCAGGAGATCAGTGTCGAGAGTGATCAGCCTCTCAAACAAATTCCGGTTAGAATTACCTACAGTTATTAATCCTTTTCTCCCATTTCCGGGAGAATTTCCCCCTTTTATTACCCTCATTTCAACGATTATTTGTTAAAATAAATCACAGTATTAATTTTTTCTCAGGACAGGAGTATTTATGGCACTCAAAGTGGCAATTAACGGAACAGGCAGAATTGGGATTATCGTTGCAAAAATCATTGCGGAACGCGATGATATCGAGCTGGTAGCCTTAAATACCACATCAAAACCTGAAATGTTGGAATATTTGCTCAAGTTTGACAGCGTTCATCGAGGAATCGATGCAAAAGTCATTGATGATAAAACCATCCAAATCGCAGGCAAAAATATCCGTATGTTCAGTGACCGAAATATCGACAATGTTGATTTCGGAGGTGCGGGAGCCGAAGTGGTTATCGAATGTACCGGAAAATTTCTTGATCAGGAAAGCTGTGCCAAACATCTCAAAAACGGCGTTAAAAAAGTAATTATGTCCGCTCCTGCAAAAGATGATTCTCCGACGTATGTGTTTGGGGTTAACTCTGATGCGTATAAAGGGGAGACAATTATTTCAAATGCCAGCTGTACGACAAACTGTCTCGGACCGATTTGTAAGGTTTTGGACGATGCATTTGGGATTGAAAACGGTTTGATGACCACAATCCACTCGTATACAAACGATCAAAATATTTTGGACGTAAAACATTCAAAAGATCCGCGTCGAGCACGTGCGGCGGCAATGAATATGATTCCGACATCGACGGGTGCGGCGAAAGCAATCGGTAAAGTTATGCCGAATTTACTTGGGAAACTCAACGGTTATGCGATGCGTGTACCGACACCGGACGTATCGGTTGTCGATCTGACTGTCAATTTGAAAAAAGAGGTTACCAAAGAGGATATTCATGCAGCGTTTAATGCCGCAGCAGCCGGTGCTTTCAAAGGGTTGATTGAAGTTGATAACGATAAACGTGTCTCCAGCGACTTTATCGGATCAACGTACAGCTCGACGTATGTGCCTGATATGACCAGTGTCGTAGATGGCAATACGGTCAAAGTATTGGCATGGTATGACAACGAGTGGGGATACAGCAGTCGCTTAGTTGATATGACGGTTCTTATCGGTACACACTGATGCTTCGTTATACGAACCATTTTGAAACGAAGAATCTCGATCCCTTCACCCTTGAAAAAGGGTTTGAAGCGGTTCGTTACGAAGCCTCTTCGGGTGAAATCGGTTATTATCACCTCCCTTTAGCGTCACAGCCTCTTGTAGAAGAACTCCAAAACCTTTATCGCAGTATTGATCGTCGATTTAATACGATAGCCATCATCGGTATCGGAGGATCGTCGCTAGGGATCAAAGCGATTGAGAGGCTTCTTCGTCCAAGTACTCCAAACGCGAAAAAACTGATCTATCTCGAAAACTCTGATCCGATCAGCATCATGAGTGAGATGAAGCAGATCGATAAATTTCGCACACTGTTTGTTATTATCTCAAAATCGGGGGGGACTGTTGAGACACTTTCCATCTTTAAACGGCTTATTGTAAGTTTTGAATTGCCGTTGGATCATTCAGAACAAATTTACGTCGTAAGTGATGATCATTCCCCTCTTGCACGATTTGCGGATGAACACCATCTTCGTCGGTTCGTCATTCCTGCCAATGTCGGCGGGCGTTTTTCCGTTTTAAGTGCTGTCGGTATGGTCCCTTTGACATTGGCAGGATTTGATACGGCGATGATCCTCAATGGAGCGCAAACCTTTTTGGAACAGTTTTGGAACCGTGAAGAGGATCATATGCTCCAAAAAGCGGCGTATTACGTTACCCATAGCGAACAGTATCCGATGAATGTTCTTTTTGCCTATTCCGATACGTTTGAAGAGTTCGGTAAGTGGGTGGTTCAAATTTGGGGTGAGTCGTTAGGAAAACGCAATCGTGTCGGTTCGAGGGTAGGATTGACCCCTATCTCTCTTATCGGATCGGTCGATCAACACTCCTTTTTGCAGTTAATCATGGAAGGACCGCTCAATAAAACGGTTACGTTCATGCATATCGAGCATTCGGAAGATCATTTGATGATCCCTGAATTGTCACTGTCTCATCTTGAAAAAAGTGATTTTGTTAACGGAAAAAGTTTCAATGAACTGATCAATGCACAATGTCATGCTACGATGCAAAGTGTGTTACAAAGCGGCGTAAGCGTTGATGAGATTGCATGGAAACAGATTGATGAAGCTTCGGTGGGAGAGTTGATCCTCTATTATGAACTTTTAACCTCTCTTAGTGGTGCATTATTGGAGATCAATACGTACGATCAACCCGGTGTCGAAGTCGGAAAACAGATTTTGCAAGGTTATTTTCAAAAGGGGTAAAAAATACCCCTTTATTTATTAGACTTCTTGCATAACCTCTAAGATGTATTTTTTACACCGTTCTCCCTGAGCCTGTCGAAGGGTGTTTTGTTCATGGTTCGACAAGCTCACCACGAATG
>NZ_JAEMQA010000029.1 GCF_022759005.1 Sulfuricurvum sp.
AAAGAGAGAACTTTGTTCATGGTCAACCTATGTGAAAAATATTCGGTATTGTAGGGGGAGTTGCGTAAATAATTGTTAATTAAATATTAATATTTATACGCCTTCAAGCAACATCGCTTCAGCCACCCGTTTGAAAGCGGCAATATTGGCACCATCGACAAAATTTCGCTCTACGCCGTACTCTTTTGCCGTCAGAGAAACACGTTTATAAATCTGACGCATAAGCTCATCGAGCTTACGATCCACTTTGTCAAAATCCCACTTCTCCATCGATGCATTTTGAGACATTTCAAATTCACTCACCGCGACTCCGCCGGCATTGGAGGCTTTCCCCGGCGAAAACAAAATTCCCTCACGTTGAAGCAGTTCGATCGCATCGGGGAGTGTCGGCATATTTGCCCCTTCGACCACCGCGACACAACCGTTTTCGATCAGTTTTTTTGCATCATTGAGAGTCAATTCATTTTGGGTTGCACACGGAAATGCCGCGAAACAAGGGATTTGCCATACGGCATGGGCATCTTTGGGGTAGTCTGCTTTAGGGGTATACACCGATCCGCTGATGCGCGTCGCGTATTCGCTGAGCGATAAACGTGCTCCACCCTCTTTCAGCTCGCGAAGCAACGCCAAATTGATTCCGTTCGGATCATAGATCGCACCGTCGCTGTCGCTGCACGTGAGGACGATGGCACCAAGCTGTTGGAGCTTCTCTATCGTATGGATCGCAACGTTCCCCGCACCGCTCACCGTACACATTTTTCCCTCCAAGCTCTCCTGCAACTCTACCTGCAGCATCTCACGGGCAAAATAGACCACACCGTATCCAGTCGCCTGAGGACGCATGAGTGATCCGCCGAACGCATAGGGTTTGCCACTAAGCACTCCGTCGTATTGACGGGTGATCCGTTTGTACTCTCCAAAGAGATAGCCGATTTCTCTGGAACCTACTCCGATGTCTCCGGCAGGAACGTCGACACGTGCCCCGATGTATTGATGAAGTTCACGCATAAACGCATGGCAAAAGCGCATAATCTCGATTTCACTTTTTCCCTTGGGATCAAAATCGCTCCCTCCCTTTGCTCCGCCGATCGGCAAACCCGTCAGAGAGTTTTTAAATATCTGCTCAAATGCCAAAAACTTCAATACCCCCGTCGTAACGGTTGGATGGAAGCGTAGTCCACCTTTGTAGGGTCCCAACGAATTATTAAATTGGATACGATAGCCGTTGTTAATCTGAACTCGGTTTTGATCATCAATCCATTGAACTTTGAACGCAATCACCCGATCGGGTGTCACCAGACGCTCCAAAATGGAATATTGTCCGTAACGAGGATCACTGCTGACGATCGGTTCAAGAGATGTCAAAACTTCGCTGACTGCTTGCAAAAATGTATTGTCCGTTGCACAGTTGGATTTTTCGAGATTGGCTAATATTTTTTCGACCATGATGATCTCCTACGCGATAATTTTATTTTTTTGAACTGTTTAAAAATTCAACGATTTTATCAAAATGGCGTTCAACCCCTTTGAATCCGTGATCACCGCCCTCTTCTATGATCATGTGTGCTTTCGGCAATTTTGCTACCGCTTCGGCATAATCAAGCACTTCATCACCCTTCTGAAGCAACAATAGAGCATTTTCGCCTTGATAGGACTCAATATCATATTGCTTTAGCATATCCAAATGCTTTACAGTCCATTCATAAGTGCTTTGATCGTAGAAATTAGGGGAAGCTCCCAGCGCTCGCTGGAGTGTTTTATACGAATAGACGGCAGGATTGATCAAGACGCAAGGAATATTGTATTTGTTGGAAAGGTACATCGCATAATATCCTCCCAATGACGAACCGACCAACGAGACGTTTTCGAATCGTTGAAATGCCTCTATCAGCTCTTCTACGGTTTGTATCGCCAAATCGGGGATCGTCGATAAGGATGGGGCAATGAACGGGATAGTATGTGCTTTGCAATAGTTTCGCAGAGCGATCGCTTTTGATCCGTTACCGTGACTTCCAAAACCGTGTATATAGACAATCATGATACCTCTTTTGAATTTATTTCAACTCGCCCCAGTGATTTCCGATATGCATCGACGTTTTCAATGGAACGCGCAGTTCTAAAATACTCTCCATTACCCCGACAAAGCGCGCGGCATAAAGCTCCGCCACATCCTCATCCACCTCGAAAATCAGTTCATCGTGGATTTGTAAGAGCATTTTCGCACGGAGGTTTTCAGTGCGGATCATCGCATCGATTTTGTTCATCGAGAGCTTGATGAGATCGGATGCGGAGCCTTGGAATACCGTATTGACCGATTCGCGCTCGTAAGCCGCTTTGAGCATCGGAGTGGCACTGCCGAAATCAAAATAGCGGCGGCGATGCAACAGTGTCTCGACATAGCCCATCTCTTTGGCCTGCTCAACGATGCCGCTGAAATACCCCTTGACACTCGGAAATGTCTCGAAATAGCGCTCGATGATCTCTTTTGCCTCTTTGGTCGTAATACCCAACGTATCGGAGAGCTTTTTCTGACCCATCCCGTACAACAGCCCGAAATTGACTGTTTTGGCAATGTTACGTTTGCTTGCGGCTTCGGCTTCACCAAACAGCGCCATCGCCGTTTGCATATGGATGTCATGTCCCTCGTTAAAAGCGTTGACTAGCACACTGTCGCCGCTGAAATGGGCGAGGAGCCGAAGCTCGATTTGCGAATAGTCGATTCCGATCAGTTTTTTCCCACGTGGTGCAACAAACGCTTCGCGTATGCGCATTCCCAACGCCGTCTTGACGGGGATATTTTGGAGATTCGGGTTTTTAGAACTCAGTCGTCCCGTTGCGGTTCCCGTCTGAACAAACGAGGTATAAATACGAGACTCAGGGTCATTTTGCGCCAGTGCAATGAGCGGCTCTATATAGGTCGAATAGAGCTTATGGTATTCGCGGTATTGCAAGAGCATCGGAATCATCGGATGTTCAAACTGCAATCTTTCCAATACTTGTTCATCGGTACTGTATCCGGTTTTGGTCTTTTTACCGTGAGGAAGCCCTAACGTCTCAAAAAGAATAACTCCCAATTGTTTCGGAGAGTTGAGATTAAATACGGTTCCGCACGCGCTGTGAATCTGTTCGGTCAGTGTTGCGATCTCTAATGCCACCTCTTTTTTAAAGGTCTCCAGCACTGCCGTATCGACCGCAATCCCCTCTTTTTCCATCCCAAGAAGTGTCAAGGTAAAAGGGAACTCGACATTAAACGCTTCTTCAAGCGCTCCCTCTCCGCCTTTAAGTAAGAGTTGCTCTCGAAGTACGTTGAAAAGACGATAGGTGATAAACGCATCTTCTCCCGCGTATTCACACGCATCCTGAATCGCGACGGAGGCGAAGTTTTCCCCTTTTTTGACCGTGTCTTTAAAATGGATCATCTCATGGTGCAAGAGGTTTTGGGCGAGGTTATCCATCGCGAGCGAACGCGCCGAATCGGTGAGCCATGCAAGCACCATCGTATCCGCGTAAATCGTAAGACGATCTACCGCTAAAAATCGGGTGATAAAATGGAGATCGAATTTGATATTATGGCCGATAACACGGCGCTCGAAGATCGCTCGAATCGCTTCTTTAGCTACTTCAATACTTACCTGATCCCCTATTCCTAGATAACTGTGCATCATAGGAACGTAATAGCCGCTCTTTCCATCCACACTGAAGCTGAAACCAACCAAATGATCTTTACTCGGATCGAGTCCCGTCGTCTCAGTATCAAAAGCAACTATCGCATCCTGTGGGATGGCTTGGATAATCTGCATCAGTGCTTCATCATTATCCAATAGAATGCTACAACCATCCACGGAATCACAGAGTGGAACTTCGATTTTGGTCTCTTTTGCAGGTGTAGCGGAAGATTGCGCCTCCTCGAAGAGTGCTTTTGCTTTGATGGTACGCAATACCGCATTCATCTCATAATGAACCAAATCGTCATAAATCGGTAAAAACGGATTATCAAAATGCATGGCAAACTCAGAAAAATCCAGATGATCGAAAACATCATTTTTGAGACGCACCAGTTCGCGGGAGCGAAAAGCATCATCGCGATAGGTCTCCAGTAACCCTTTGATCCGAAGGGGAGTTACCTCTTCGAGTCGCTCATAGAGGGCATCGAGGGTATCGAATTGCGATAAGAGCTTTTGCGCCGTTACTTTTCCGATCCCCTTGACTCCGGGGACATTATCGGCGGTATCACCGATGAGAGATTGGTAATCGATAAACTGGCGCGGATGAACGCCGTATTTCTCTTCGCAGTGGCGCTCATTCATCACTTTTTTGCTGATCGCATCGACCAAAACAACCCGATCGTCATCAATCAGTTGATAAAGGTCCTTATCGTGTGACACGACACGAACCAAAAAGCCGTGTTGACGTGCCTGACGTACCACAGACGCAATCATATCGTCAGCTTCATACCCACTCATTGAGAGCGATTTATACCCCATTTTATCGATCCACTCGATGGCAATAGGGAGTTGCATAATCAGCTCTTCGGGTGCAGGTGGGCGGTTGGCTTTGTAATTGGGGTCAATTTCGGCACGGAAGCTCGGCCCTTTGGCATCGAGGGCAAAAATCAAATAGTCACTGCTGTGGTCTTTGTGGAGCGAGGCGATAAAGTTGATAAATCCCGTTAGCAGTCCGGTAGGAAAACCCTGTTTATTTTTGAGAGGTGGGAGCGCGTAAAAGGAGCGGAAAAAAAATCCAAAAGTGTCGATTATCGTTACGGTAGGTTGAGTCATAAACTGTCTTTATTAGGCGTTTATTTTTTCAAGGACCGAATTAATTGCCCCTTGAAGTTTTGGCATATCATATCCAGCTTCTTCGGCTTTTTTCAGGCCAAAAGAGATACCGTGCCCTCCGAACGGATTATTGACAGGTACGATTGTTTTGATGATATTGAGCGCGGTGGCATACTCTTTCACCTCGTCAGGAGCACGAGAAGGTGTGTCTGAGAACCGAATCATCTCGATAAACTCTTTATCAAAATTCCAGTGGGTAAAAATCGCTGCGGTTACGGTCGCGGTGGTTTCTTGGATGTAAGATCGCTCAACAGAAGAGATATCGATAGCCGAAATAATATCCGCTTTGAAATTGGTCGCCAAATCCTCTTGGATAACGTCACTCGCGATAATAATTTTTCCCGTCTCTTGCAAAAAGGTTGCCAAGAAAAGTTTATCGGCTTTAGCACGGTCAATTTTGGTATACCACTCATGCACCAAAGCTGCCTGCATCGAGGAAATTTCGGCGAATCGATCCGATGTAATCCCATAGGGCTCCATATCTACGTTGAGAAGTTTTCGTACCGAATTCCCGATCCCTATAGAACGGGTCATACTCATGCCGAATAACGAAACTGCCTGAGATACGTTGATAATTTCGCGACGAAAACTGTACAACGGAGAATTTGCCGCTTTGAGCAAATTGGCGACAATCATAGGATCCGTTTCAACCGTTTTTACCAAATCTTTGATTGAAGCATTCGGATCGTTACACACTCTTTGCATGTCTATGACAGTTTTTGGGAGCGGAGGCAACGATTGAATACTGTTTACGATTGAACTTTTCATAGATATAAACCCTCTAAATAAAACAATTACAGTTATTATAGCTTATTTAATTCAAGAGATAAATATTTTCCGGTAAAACTTCCCGTCTTTTCCCAATCACGCGCAACACTTTCTGGATCTCCCTCGGCAACGAGCAATCCGCCTCCGCTCCCCCCCTCAGGTCCCATATCGATGATGTAATCGGCATTTTTGATCATATCAAGATTATGTTCGATCACCAGTACCGAGTTACCAAGCTCCACAAAATTATGGAGTACTTTTGTGAGGCGGTTGACGTCGTCAAAATGCAGACCCGTCGTCGGCTCATCGAGGATATAGAGGGTACTACCCGTATCGCGGCGACTAAGCTCTTTGGCAAGCTTGATACGCTGCGCTTCACCCCCTGAGAGAGTAACGGCATTTTGCCCTAACGTGATATAATCAAGTCCCACATCGCTGAGGGTTTGTAAAATCCCTTTGATCTTCGGAATGGGGGCAAAAAATTCGAGCGCTTCTCCGACTGACATGTTTAAAACATCCGAAATATTTTTCCCTTTGTATTCGACTTGCAAGGTTTGAAGATTATAGCGGCTTCCGTGACACGCATCACATTTGACCATAATATCAGGGAGGAAATGCATTTCGATCTTAATCTCCCCTTCCCCCTGACATTTTTCACACTGCCCCCCCTTGACATTAAAGCTGAAGCGTGAAGCGGTATAGCCGCGAATTTGCGCCTCTTTGGTTTTGGTGAATAGGTTACGAATCTCATCCATCACCCCTGTATACGTTGCAGGATTGGAACGCGGTGTCCGACCGATCGGACTTTGATCGAGATAAATCACTTTATCAAGCTTCTCCAGCCCTTGGACTTCAACGCCGGCTACCCGATTGATTTTGCGGGCATGATTGAGAATTTCACGTGTCACAGGCAATAGAGTTTGGAGGATCAAAGAACTTTTTCCACTGCCGCTTACCCCTGTCACACACACAAAATTATTTAGGGGGATTTTGACTGATAAGTTATTGATATTATTTAATGTAACATTATTGACACTAACCCACTCTTTTTGCGGACGGCGATAGAAATACTCTATTTTCTTTCGTCCCGAGAGATAATCGGCTGTGAGCGTATTGGAACGTTTCATCTCTTCCAGAGTGCCCGAAAAGACAACATTTCCACCGAATTTCCCCGCACCAGGCCCGATATCGACGATGTAATCGGCATGCTCAATCGTCTCTTTGTCGTGCTCGACGACGATAACCGTATTCCCTTTTTCCTGCAATGAACGAAGTGTTCGTATCAGTTTTAGGGTATCGCGCTCATGCAGTCCGATACTCGGCTCATCCAAAACGTACATGACTCCCGTCAAACCGCTTCCAATTTGGCTTGCAATGCGGATACGCTGGGCTTCTCCTCCGCTGATGGTGCGGGCATCGCGGCTAAGTGAGAGGTATCCCAATCCAACATCAAACAAGAAGAAAAGGCGTTCTCGAATCTCATTCAAAATCGGGGTAGCGATCATCGTATTTTGATCGCTGAGATACTCAAATGTTTTCGGATCAGCAAACCATGCATACGAATCTTTGAGCGGCATCGAGATCACCTCTGCGATCCCTTTTCCAGCTACACGTACCGCCAAGGATTCGCGTTTGAGACGATGGGAGTTACACACATTACACGGCTTTTCGGACATATAATCGGCTAAATCTTTTTCGTCTTTGAAGATATCATACGCGATACGGACGATCCCCGGCCAGACCCGTCGTATCGGGTGATCTTGCCATTTGAATTCTACTTCGTCCACACTGCCGTGGAGAATCGCTTTTTTCTGATACTCTTCGAGAGCATAAAACGGTACGGTGATATTGATCCCCTCTGCCGCACAAAACGCTTTTAAAAAGGTGAAATAGTATCCCTTGTTAAATCCGTAAACGATTTTGATCGCCCCTTTCTCGATCGGGAGTTCGGAATCGATGATTTTGTCATAATCGAGGGCATACCGGATACCGAGTCCGTCACACTCAGAACATGCCCCTTTGGGTGAGTTAAACGAAAACGAAAGAGGCTCTAATGGATCAAAGCTCACCTTACAGTCAAAACACGCGCTGTGCTCGCTGTAATGTATCAGTTTATCACTCATCCCTACTTCTTCGGCATTTTGGATTTCGATCTCAACTTCTCCGTAGGACTCTTTGAGCGCTTTTTCAACGTCCTGTGCGACACGGTCATGGTTGTCGGCTTTGACAACGAGACGGTCAATAACCACTTTTATCGAATGCTTTTTCGTTTTAGAGAGTTCAATCTCTTCATCCATTCGAACCATGACACCGTCAATCATCGCCCTCACATACCCCTTATGACGTAACGATTCGAGTATGTCGGTAAATGAGCCTTTTTTCTCCCGAACCAGCGGTGCCAAAATCACAATTTTTACCCCTTCGGGAAGCTTCAAAACCTGATCGATGATGTCCTGAGCCGACATTTTGGAGATTTTTTTACCGCACAAGTGACAATGTTGCACCCCTAAGCGAGCATACAATAGGCGAAGGTAGTCATAGATTTCGGTGATGGTTCCGACCGTTGAGCGGGGATTTTTAGAAGTCGTTTTTTGGTCAATCGCGATGGCTGGGGTTAGTCCTTCTATTTTATCGACATCCGGTTTTCCGACCCGATCCAAAAACTGGCGTGCATACGAGGAGAGCGACTCGATATAGCGGCGCTGCCCCTCGGCATAAAGGGTATCAAACGCGAGGGTTGATTTACCGCTTCCACTGATACCGGTACAGACCACGAGCTTATTTTTTGGAATTTCAAGTGAAATGTTTTTTAGATTGTGTTCTTTTGCGCCGATGATTTTGATTGAATCCATAATTTACCCCGTAATTAGTTTGTATGCCGTAATAGCAAAAATAACAATATAAAAAACTACCAATATTTGCTTGTAATGGGTGACTTTGATTTGATGAAGCAACCAAATCCCCATAACCGTTCCGATCAAGGAAGCTAAAGCCATAATGAGACCTGCTTTTAGGTTGATCATCCCCAACCACAAAAGGGTAGAAAATGCCGAAATAGACGAAAAAATGACAAAAAAATGCCCAACGGCAGAGGCTTTCTTGAGTGGAAACCCCATAAAACTCACCAAAATCGGTGTCATCAAAATCGATCCCCCTACCCCCAACATCCCCGAAAACACTCCGATACCACTTCCGACCAACGTATACAGAGGCCGATGAACAACCTCAGGACGGGTCGGAACAGGATTGGAAAATGCCAATCTAGTAAGCGTAAACGCAACGATAGAGAGAAACAGCCACTCCAGTATACTCGAATGGAGTATTTTTACCAACAATCCTCCGACAATAGCTCCTACAATGCCGCCGTATCCAAAATATTTAACGTCACTGATCTTGTACGTTCGGTTTTTATGATGTAGCCATCCAGCCATCAGGGATCCAGCGACCATCTGTGTTACCGAAATACCGATCGCCTCTTTGATCCCAAACCCCAAATAAAGGAGTATCGGGACACTAACCGTACCGCCTCCGATGCCGAAGAAACCAGAGAGTGTACCGACGCTAACTCCCAGCAGAGCCAATTCTATTGTCATGTTATTTCTTTGTCCATTCTTTTTCGTCCGCGCGATTATACCCCGTCTGTACTTCAAGTAATACCTGTCAATATGAATTGATTTTACGCTATAATCAACCAGTCATAAGTTAAAAAAATATAGAGTGAGAACAAATGTTACCTATCCTTGTTGAGGCTGCAACCAATTTTTGTATTCACCAAATACGATTACCTTACCATCTTTCGCCATCTTCATTAAAAAAGAGAACACTTCTTGCTTACATTGATGTTGAAACCGCTGAGGGCGAAATACATAGGGCATTCATAGGATGCGATGAGACTCTCATTCAAACCATCGCATCTATTTTTTTAGGTGAAGAAAACAGCGATGAGGAGACTCTCGTTGATATGTTGTTGGAAACCACGAATATGATTGTTGGAAATGCAAAAGTTCTTGCAGGTGAGTTGTATCAAACCGCTATACGTATTTCGACCCCACTTATTGTGTCTCAAGAGGAGATTGAACATCTCTGTATCGATGAGCAGCAACGAATTGGCGTTGACGGCGGAGAAATGATGATCGGATTGCAAAGGCTCTAAAATATGGACGAAACAGTTGTGGATACTCAACAGCACCTCCCAAAAAATCATACCTTTGATCCGGAAACAGAACTATCGTGGATGGATTACGACGGACTTCTTGATATGGAAGTCGAATTTGTCGCCGATTTGGGTCAAACTACCCTATCGTTAGAAGAGATTCTCAGACTTGAAAAAGGGTCCGTCATCGATCTTGGCAAACCTGCCGGCGAAAGTGTCGAGTCCTATGTCAATAACCGGATTATCGGAAAAGGCGAAGTTATGGTCTATGAAAAAAACTTAGCTATCCGTATCAATGAGGTGCTCGATTCGAGCGCCGTACTTTATTACCTGTCAAAAGAGAGATTATGAGATATTTAGTACCGTTACTTCTTCTACCCGCATTTTTATGGGGTGCTAAAATTCTGAGCTACAACATTTATGACCGCAATGACCGTGTCGATGTAATGCTGACCTTCGATACCCCTTATGAGGGTGTATTACGCCAAAATCGTGTCGGAAACACCTTTACGATCAAGCTTGAAGAGGCTTTTATCGATGATCCGAAGGTGAAAACCTTAACATCGAAATATCTCAGCAAGCTCTCCATTTCACCAAAAGAAGATCATACCGAAATTACTGCCGACGTTTCGAACGATGTGATCATGCAAGCCTCGAAAACATCTGATTCATACGGCTTGCGCTTGCGTTTCATAAGCCCTTCCGCCCCTGCCAATCCTCTGGGGACGATCGCTTCGCCCGATGCTACAACCGTTGGGGCGCTTCCAACCAAAAAAGGGAATGAATTCGAGCAAAGCTACTATGTCGTCATCGCTATTTTGGTCATCGGAATCGCTATTTTGTTCTGGCTCAAACAAAACATTGCCAAACGAACCGACGCTATGAAGCATGAGCCAAAAACACCATGGCTTTTTGATAAATCCACTGCATCCGAGAGCAAGCCTGCTCCTGCTTCCAACAAAGCACCTATCAGCACCGATAGCGGAGGGATACATATCCGATTTCAAAAATCGCTGGACAATTCCCATACGGTTGCAATGCTCGATTACGGAACCATGAGTTATCTCGTTTTACTCGGAAACAACACCATTTTGTTGGATAAATTCCAAGACAATGTACCGGTTACCCAAAATGATTTCGAAGCTCTCTTGCAGGCCAAACACCGTGAACTCGACGGCTACTTCCAGCTTGCTCCGGCTCAGGATGAAGTGTTTGACACCTACAAAGAAAAAGCTTCAGGAGTTTATTAATTTCGTAGCATTATACTTTTATTAGCGTTCTTAGATAAGGATTCAGCATACATACTCAAGAAATTAAAATTATTCTTTTCAGCTTTGTCGCAGTTGTATTCATCGGTGCATTACTCCTCATGCTCCCTCTTGCACATAACGGGCATCTCCGTTTTATTGATGCCGTATTTACAGCGACCTCTGCCGTTTGCGTGACGGGACTCATTGTCAAAGATACACCGGTTGATTTTACCTTATTCGGTCAAGCGATCATCCTCACGCTCATTCAATTGGGCGGTCTTGGTTATATGACGGCAGTCACCTTTATGGCAGTTATGCGAAAACAAAAAATCGGCCATCGTGATCGTCTCATTCTCAAAGAGTCATTAAACTACCCGGGTATGGACGGTTTGGTACGTTTTTTAAAAATCGTTTTTACCTCCATCATCATTATCGAAGCAGTCGGAATGGTTATTTTGACACTCCGTTTTTGGGCAGACATGCCTTTTGGAAAAGCATTATGGTTTGGTGCTTTTCATGCGATTTCCGCGTTTAATAACGCCGGCTTCTCACTCTTTAGAGATAATATGATGGGATATCGCGGCGATTTGGTCATCAATCTAGCTATCCCTTTTTTGGTGATACTCGGCGGACTTGGATATATGGTACTGCTTGAAATTTACAACTTTCAAAAAAATCGGATTGTCCGTATCTCTACCCATACCAAAATCGCACTCTGGATGAGTGGTATTTTGATTTTATTAGGGATGTTTCTCCTTCTCTCATTGGAGTGGAACAACCCAAAATCATTTGGTTCTCTAAGCACGTATGAAAAGATTTTAGCCGCATGGTTTGCATCGGTCAACTATCGCACGGCTGGATTTAACACTATCGATTTTTCCACACTCACCGATTCGAATCTCTTCTTTGCCACCTTTTTCATGATGACGGGGGGAAGCCCCGGAGGAACTGCGGGCGGTATCAAAACAACCGCGGTTGCATTGGCATTGATCGGAGTGTGGTACACGCTCCGTGGAGAGAGCAGTGCCCATATTTTTCGACGTTCTCTTTCATCGTATCAAATCAATAAAGCGTATGCGGTTATCTTTGTCGCATCTATATATGTAGTCGTCTCTACGATCATCTTGAGCGAAGTCGAACACTTGCCGTTTCTGCGTATTTTGTTTGAAACGACATCGGCATTCGGTACCGTCGGTGTCTCTACCGGAAATGGAGGTGTTTTAAGTTACAGTGCCCTCTTTAGCGACTGGGGTAAAATCAATATTATCGTCTTGATGCTGATGGGTCGCGTCGGTGTATTCGCGTTTACGATTATCATTGTGGGGAAAGCGGCGGAGAGCCGTATCAAATATGCAGAAGGAAAGGTGATTATATAAGATGGAAACATATGCAGTAATCGGATTAGGAAAGTTTGGATTTCATGTTGCCAAAGGGTTGGCACAACAAGGACTGAATGTCATTGTAGCCGATTTAAATGAGGATCATGTACGCGAAGTCAACGAATACGTACAAGATGCGGTTATCTTAGATTCAACCGATATGAGAGCGCTTAAAGAAGCAGGAATCGGAAACGTCGATGTTGCCGTCGTGAGTATCGGAGAAAATATCGAAGCCAGCATCCTGACCGTCATGGCACTCAAAGAGCTGGGTGTTGAAACGGTTATTGCCAAAGCGATTACCACCGTGCATGGCCAGATTCTCTCCAAACTCGGTGCAGCGAAAGTAATCTATCCGGAGATGGAATCGGCGAAAAAAATCGTCAAAAAAATGGTCAAAAATATGCATTATGAGACGATCGACCTCTCCATTACGATGAAAATCGCAAAGCTCACCGTCCCCTCGTTTTGGGTCGGAATTTCGATTTTATCTCCGATCTTCGAAGGAGAATTTGAAGTTAAACCGATCGCCTACAAACACCAAGGTATTTGGCACACCTCATTCGAAAAAGACGATATTCTCGAAAAAGGGGATATTCTGGTTGTCTTGGGCGATTCGGGACACATCGAAGCGCTCAGTCAAAAAGTGTGATCGTCAAAGCTTATTGGCGATCATTTTGATCTCGTTGATGAGTGCCTGCTGTCGGGCATAGATATACTTGATCAAATTACTTTCATACGGTTCAATCAAATCGAGTTCTACGACTAATTTCGTGAAATCGTCACCCTCTTGAACGTACTGTACTTTTCCTGCGACACTCATATTCACCATCCCCTCTTCTGCACTTTCCAGAGGAAGGGTAAAATGCAAATTGACCGGTGCGTTTACCCTCAGCGGAAGTTTTGATACACTCAATTTGCATGCGATTGATTTGATCGACATATCTAAAATGGTTCCGGATATGACACTTTTTCCTGATGATATTGTCACATGTATACGGTGATCGCTTTGGATCCGGATATATTGGCGATTGTTTCCGGATGATTCCAAAGGCTCAAATTTGCTTAATACCGCAATTTTTTTCGCTATGTCTACTATTTTGACGCTTGCTAGAATATCAAAAGGGATATTCGGGCCTTGAATAACGACATTTTGCTCCAGCCTCATCGCATAGCCTTGGATTTTTTCAATCGCTACATAAACCATGTCATCGGAGATCTTGATCAATTTTGCAGCCGTATTAATCCGTATCCCTTTGTAAAAATTGAGAAGCTTAACCGAGGTATTCGACAAAATCGTTTTTTCAAGATAATGGATTGCTTGCTGATGATCGTCGATCTCATGTTCAGCAGCCGATATTTCAAAATGGATCAAGTGCGATAAATCTCGTGAAAAGAGCTGTTTTTGGTTAATGTGATCGATAATTCCGACGGCTCGGTTGAGTTCCACTCCATGCATATCAATAATATACGAATTGATGACCGGAGAGACACCGGCTACAGAGAACTCGATATTCAACCCTTGATGAAAAGATTCCAGGTTTTGTTTGAGTGTCGAGAAAGGAATACTCGATGCTAAAAGGGTAAAGATATCTTTGTGCCATTGAGCTATCTCAATATCCGAATCGAAGGCGGATTCAATGTGCTTCAAAATCTCTTTGCACACATCATTGTAAACATCTTCCCCTCGCATCTCAATAATTTTGTCACCATTTTCTATATACATGATAAGAACGGGGATCGGTTCATTTTCGCCCACATGGACAACAAACGCATTTTTCAAGAGTTCAATGAAATTCATCCGATTATGAAGCTGTTTTTTGTTCTCATTCACATTGCCGCTCAAAGGGACCATAGTTATAAGAAATTCCCCCTCTTTGAGAGGTTGATGAGCAATGAAATAATCCTTTTCCTCTCCGTTTAAAATCAGCTTACGGACAATTTTTTGTGATGTTCCCGATGCTTTTACCAAAGAGGATATTTCAGGAATATTGAGTTGCTGATCCACTTCGCTTAGTTGCTTGATCTCCAATTTACGCTTGAGTGTATCGTTGGCATAAACCGTTTTTCCCTCTTTGTAAATCCAAAAAAAATGTTCTGAAAACTCAGATATGTTCCGTTCATAATGTGTCAAAATAGAGTCGTTGTATTTTTTGATAAGCGAGGAAAAAACTCCCATCAACGACATAGCAAAACCATCATCATCGGCAGGAGGCTGATCGACACCAAATGATCGGAACATCAACGCCAACTTGTACATGTTGATATTGGACGTATCCGGTGTAAACACAAAACTTTCAAAGGCTTGCGCATTTGTGACAGCACTGCGTACTTCGGTAGACTTTAGAAAATTATAACTGCCAAATACAATCAGCAAATGGGAACAAAAAGGGATCTTTTGATTTATGTGTTCCGTGGTGATAAATTCAGCAGAACGGAAAAGTTTTTTTGAAATTTCACGAAATGACGGGGTTATGTCAGGTTCATGGAATACAATCAAATCAAAGTATTTAGCGTATTTGGCAATTTTTTGAATCGACACCTTCTTCCCTATGCTAATGCTTAAAATTCTTATTGTATATTGTACCCTAACATCGAGCTTACGGGACTTTAAATACGAACAAAGTTAGCTTGAACACAGTTTTTGCTAATATTTCAAAAAAAATTTGGGAAATAGTATGCTCCGTTTCGCTCCAAGTCCGACAGGAGATATGCATATCGGCAATCTTCGCGTCGCATTATTCAACTATATTTGTTCCCTTCAGCGGGAAGAGCCGCTTCTAATCCGTATCGAAGATACCGACCAAGAGCGCACTATCCCCGGCAAAGAGAAAGAGATATTCGAGATTTTATCTTTGTTCGGAATTCACTATCAAGAACAACAACTCCAAAGCAACAATATACGATTTCATCGTGCGATGGCATTACAGCTTCTTCAGGATAAAAAAGCGTTTAATTGCTTTTGCCGCAAAGAAATGCTCGATGCGAAACGTAATGCTGCCGAAGAGAACAAGATACCTTATTGCTATGACGGCGCGTGTGAAAACCTTCTCCCCGAAGAGGTCATCGATAATCCAAATCCGTTCACGATTCGTCTCAAAAAACCTGCTCATTCGATCACGCTCGATGATATGATAAAGGGGGAATCGACCTTTACTCCTGATGAAATAGACAGCTTCATTTTGTTGAATACCGATAAATCTCCAACCTATAACTTCGCATGTGCGGTGGATGATATGCTTTCTGATGTCTCTTTTATTATTCGCAGTGAAGATCATCTGAGCGATACGCCCAAACAAATTGCGATCCATGAGGCACTGGGTTATACCAAAAAAATCGAATACGCTCACATACCCAACATTATCGGCGATGATTCGATAAGCGTCAAATCGCTCCTTGAAGAGGGATATCTACCGGATGCCATTTCCAATTATCTCATCGTGATGGGAAATACAACGCCTGTTAAAATTTTTGATCTTAAAGAGGCGATCAAATGGTTCGATTTAAAAGCCCTCTCAAATACTCCATTGCATTTTGATATAGAGACGCTCAAATCTATCAATCGCGAACATCTCAAAGGTCTCGATCCCAAAGAGCTTTCCCGCTATGTCGGATTTGCCGACGAAGAGATCGGCAATCTCGCAAAACTCTTTTTGGAAAAAGCAAGCACACTCAAAGAACTTCGTGTTGCAATCGGAGCAATTTTTGCCCCTAAAACAGTTCCCGAAAAGTACAAAAATGCCTTTGAAACGTTGCGTACTCTTACCCAAAAAGCTCCCCATTTTGACGACTATGATGCCTACAAAGGGTATTTGAGTGAAAAAAGTGCCCTTGAGGAAGATACTCTGCTCAGAGCGTTGCGTCTCCTTATCAGCGGAACCGAAGAGGGGCCGGAGTTGGGCGATTTATATACTTACATTAAAAATTATCTAAAAGAGGTGGTCAAATGATCGCAGGCATCGCATCAGGATTGGGCAGTATTGTCCATTCGCTTATCACAATGTATATTTGGGTGTTAATCATCGGGGCACTCCTCTCATGGGTACGCCCCGATCCGTACAATCCGATAGTACAAGTTATCTACCGTCTGACGGAACCCGCATATCGTG
The DNA here is from genome assembly GCF_022759005.1 of Sulfuricurvum sp. Lineage (GTDB taxonomy): Bacteria > Campylobacterota > Campylobacteria > Campylobacterales > Sulfurimonadaceae > Sulfuricurvum. The sequence goes on from NZ_JAEMQA010000029.1 coordinate 16,495, forward strand.
CACTTCGACGCCTCATGCCGACAGTTTTCAACGGACTGGATCTTGCCCCATTGATTTTGGTGATTTTGCTCCAAGTCGTCGATGTCATTTTGGTCAACGTCATAAATGCGGTGGTCATGTCATCATGATCCGATCCTCTATTTTAGCCCTACTACTGGTGACAACCAGCACATGGGCAGTTACCCTCAACGAAATCAATGACAAACCCGCATCACGTCAAAAAAACTTTCTCATTTGGCAATTTTTGCATCAAGATATCAATGCTACTGAAGCATCCGAAGCGTTTTATCAGGTCGAAAACGTCAACGAACGTTTTTTATTCGACTATGCCGCCAAAACCGATGAGGCTGAGGTCAAATACACCGCATCGTGTATGCGGGAACAAGCCTGCAATCTCCCACTTATCGAACAAGACGATTGTCTGATGCTGGCACTCTCTCCGGCTAAAGCAACAGCATTGAAGCCAGAAGAACGTGAAGCGATTGCGGCACGTCTCAATAACCGTTTCGGAAATACCGAATGGCTTCGGGCAATGAATCAGGAGAGCCTATTTACTTCGACAGAGAATCTCGCCAACGAAACGATAGTGTTTCGTTTGGCCGGTATCCCATATCGTCGTCAATATTTTAATCATACCCTTTCACCGGATGTTTTGGACAGCCTTAGCAAAAGCCCCTCTTTTTCTCAAATTGTTTTCCTCAGTGTCACAGACCCGTCTATGGATCAGATGCAAGTATCACTCAGTGCTTTCTCAGGGGGACACTTTGATCCGCAAACCCATTTTTTCCTCGCGATGAACTCCATAAAATACGGAAAATTCGATATTGCTCTTGAACATCTCATGGAGGCAAAAGGGCGTTTCTATTCCCCGATTGATCGAGACAAATGCACATTTTGGCTTTATCAAATCACCAAAGAGGAGACCTATCTCAACGAGCTTGCCAAAAGCCTTGATATCAACATGTACGTCCTCTATGCCAGAGAGCAGCTTGGTTTACCGACAGAAAACTATTTTACCACCTTGCCGACCGTCCATAAAACTGACAGCATCAAAGGGATAGACCCCTTTGAATGGAGAGAGTTTGCCGAAGAGGTCAAGGCATCCAAACCTGAAACGATTGCAGCACTCATCGAACGCTGTGACGGTGATGATTCGGTAGCGGTACAAGCGTATGTTCTCGAACGCACCTATGAGCCTTATATCCACAATTTCACCATGCCTTACGATCAGTACATGACGAATCTCACGAACGATCAAAAAGCGTTGGTATATGCCCTCATGCGACAGGAAACCCGTTTTATTCCGGGACTCATCTCTCGCTCGTTCGCACTGGGTCTCATGCAGCTCATGCCCTTTAACGTCGATTCGATCAGCAAAGTTCATCCGATGAAGCCGACCACCTATTTTGATATGCTGCAACCGGAAATCAATATCGCCTATTCGCTTTCACACCTGCAGCATCTCATCAATAATTTGCATAATCCGATTCTGATTGCCTACGGCTACAACGGAGGGATAGGATCAACTAAACGTTTATTGACAGAGGGGGGACGATTTTTACCGGGAGAGTTTGAGCCGTTTTTGAGTATGGAACTCATCGGTAACGACGAAAACCGAGAATACGGCAAGAGAGTTCTTGCCAATTACGTCATTTATAAACAGATTTTAGGTGAGCCGGTTCAATTAAAGGCCATTTTTGATAATTTAATACAACCGACCCAGTCTGATTCTTTTCGAGCTGAAGCGCTAAAGAAGAATTTGGTTCTGAAGTAAACTGAACGTAATAATAGCGATTCCAGTTATTCTGGATCGGCATGAGAGCACGTCGTGGATCTCTTTCGCCCAAAGGTTCAATAGTTGTCGCTTTTTTTCCGTTCAGGGTTAACTGAAACCCGCTGGATTCCAACTCACGTACTTTGTAGCTTTTGTCATCGTTTGCAAAATAGACCGATACAATAAAGTTTTCCCCATCATGATACGTTGCAGGATCGGTATGGTTCAAATACAAAGAAGAGATAATCGCTTTAGTTTCCAACGAGAGCACAATTGCACCACTTCGGAGTTCTTCAACGGCTCGTTCATGCGTTTCGTCTATCTTAAATAAATCAAATGCCCCCTGCTTCGCGCAGCCTCCAAAAAACAATAACGCTGCTACGGCTACCACTGAAAAACGCATGCTATTCCTTTGATCATCGAATAATCGTTATTATACGTCAACTCGCCTTAACCAACTTTCAATGATTGTTGATTATAATATCCCCTATTTTATTCAGAGGTCTGTTTTTTGAAAAAACGTTTAGCCATAGCATTCACGGGTCCCTCGAACAGCGGAAAAACAACGCTGATTCTAAAAGTTGCCCGAAAATTGATCCATGAGCACCATTTGGAAGTTGCCATTATCAAAAACGATCCAAAAGACAAAGCGCAATTTGACGTCCCCGGCAAGGATAGCTACAAATTCAGTGATACGGGGGCGGAAGTGATCGTCACCTCCCCTACCCGTACCACCTATTTTTCACAACGCCACAAAGAACTTGACGAATTGGTAGAGCTGTTCGGCGATTTTGATGTGCTGCTGGTAGAGGGATTGAAAAACCTTCCGCTTCCGCGCATCAGTATCTTTCGTGGATCGATTGACACCGACTATTTTCCCTATATGAACGCATTGGCGATCGATGAGAGTATCGATCCTGCACACTATTCGATTCCGAGTGAAGTCGATATTTTAGATCTCAACAACCCCGATCAAGTGATCGAGTGGATTTTACAACATGCAAAGGTGATGAAATGAACGTTATTTTAGACGCGATCCAAAAAAGTGCTATTCGGATCAAACACGCAATTGATGTGAAAGACATCGGCTATTCCCAAGAACAAAACAGTTCCGGTGAAACTCAGCTTCAGCTCGACATCCAAAGCGACCTGATCATCGAAGAAGAGCTTAGCCGTGTCGATGGTGTTCACACGATTGCGAGCGAAGAGAAAGAAGAACCGATGGTTCTCAATGAAAACGGTCACTATTTTATCGCGTTTGATCCGCTGGACGGTTCTTCTTTGGTCGATGTCAATCTCAGCGTCGGATCGATCTTCGGAATCTATGAGGGTGAATTCACCCCGAGCAAAATGGTTGCAAGCTGCTACGTCGTCTACGGACCACGTGTTGAGCTCGTTTTTGCCGATCAGAACAATGTTTCACTCTATCTACTCCAAAACGGAGAATTTGAGTTCGTCAAGCATATCCATCTGAACGAAAAAGGGAAAATCATGGCACCGGGCGGAACACAGCAATTTTGGGCGCCGTACCACAAAGCGATGATTGATAGTTTCTTTACACGCGGATATCGTCTCCGTTACTCGGGCGGGATGGTACCGGACTTGCACCAAATCCTCCTCAAAGGGGGCGGATTATTCAGCTATCCGGGTGCGAGCGACAAACCAGAGGGGAAACTTCGGATGTTGTTTGAAGTGTTCCCGTTTGCATTCATCTTCGAAAAAGCGGGCGGAAAAGCGATAGATGGTTCAAAACGGGTGTTGGAGAAAAATCCGCGCCATGTTCACGACACCAGTCCGTGTTTTTTCGGCTCCAATGAGGAAGTAAAAGAGGTATTAAGTGTCTATGCCGGAGCACAATGAGACTTACGAAGAGAAGCTCGATTCGGCTTTGATCGATTTGCAAAAGTGCCAAAGCGACCATAACGTCCAAAGCTGCTATGAGTGTGAACTCTGTATCGGCTGTGAAGTACGCTCGAAATATGTCCGAAGCGTATATGAGAGTATGTCCAAAGGTGAAACCGGCGGGTTTGATTTTTAACAAGGAAAATAAATGAAAAACTATATTACTACCCCTATTTATTACGTCAACGGCGAAGCACACATCGGTCATGCCTATACGACATTTATTGCCGATACGCTGGCACGATATTCACGAATGGTAGGTATGGAGACCTATTTTCTTACCGGTACGGATGAGCACGGCCAAAAGATTGAAGAGTCCGCCCAAAAACAAAACAAACCGACACAGCAATTTGCCGATGAGATCAGCGCAACCTTCCATAATCTGTGGGACGAGTTTAATATTAGTTACGATCAATTCATCCGAACAACCGACGAATCCCATAAAAAAGGGGTTCAAGCCGCATTTTTGAAAATGTTTGAAAACGGGGACATTTACAAAGATTTCTATGAAGGAAACTATTGCGTCAGCTGTGAAACCTTTTTTCCTGAATCACAGCTCATGGACGGTGGATGCTGCCCTGATTGTGGACGTCCGACAACAATCGTCAAAGAAGAGAGCTATTTTTTTCGCCTCTCAAAATACGAAAGACCGCTTTTGGAGTATTACGAAGCCCATCCTGAGTTCATTCTCCCAAAATCACGCCGCAATGAAGTGATCAGTTTTGTACGGGGCGGGTTGAACGATCTCTCCGTCACCCGAACCAGTTTTAGCTGGGGGGTTCACCTCCCTGAATCATTAAATGAACCGCGCCACGTCATGTACGTTTGGCTTGATGCATTGATGAACTATGTCACGGCGCTCGGATACGGCTCGGATGAATCAAAAATGAATTTTTGGCCGGCGAACGTACAACTTGTCGGTAAAGACATCCTCCGTTTTCACGCTATCTACTGGCCTGCATTTTTGATGAGCTTGGGATTGCCGCTCCCTAAACACATTGCGGCTCACGGCTGGTGGACGCGCGATGGGGAAAAAATGTCGAAATCCAAAGGAAACGTTGTCGATCCGAGAGAAGTATCGAATGCCTACGGTGTTGAAAATTTCCGCTATTTTATGATGCGTGAAGTTCCGTTCGGACAAGACGGCGATTTCTCTCAGCGAGCTTTGATCGACCGTATGAATTCCGATCTCTCGAACGATTTGGGGAATTTGCTCAATCGCATCATCGGTATGAGTGAAAAATACAGCGATTTTAACGTCGATAGCAGCCATGTGGCTCAATATCATGTTAAAGAGCTATCAGATGTCGCTGAGATTCTAAAAACAGCAGAAACCTATCTCTTTGAACTTCAGCCGCACCGCTATCTCGAAGAACTTTGGCGTGTATTCACTATCGGAAACAAAGCGATCGAAGAACATGCTCCATGGACAAAAGTCAAAGAGGGGCGCTTAGATGAAGCACTTGCTACAGTTGCTCTTGTAGCCAATCTTCTCGCAAAAGCTTCGATCATGCTCCATCCGGTCATGCCTCAGACGACGGCTAAAATCGCAGATGCGCTCGGTTTTGAAATCTCTACGGAAAGCTATACTGCTTTGATCAAAAACGGCGACTTACTAAAAGCGTTCACGATCAAAAAAATACCTCCTCTTTTCCCGAGAGTCGAAGAACCTCTCATGGCCGAAGCTCCCAAAGCGATGATTGAAGAAGCTCCGAAAGCTGAAGCGAAAGCCAAAATGGAAGATAAAAAAGTCTCTACCGTATCCGAAGACGGCTTAATCACGATCGATCAATTTTTCCAAACATCCATTAAAATCGGAACGGTTTTAGATGCCGAAGAGGTTCCAAAAAGTTCAAAACTTCTCAAACTCAAAGTCGATTTGGGAGAAGAGTCACCACGTCAAATTGTGGCGGGTATCCGTGAGTATTACAGTGCTGAGTCACTTATCAATACCCAAGTATGTGTTGTCGCAAACCTCAAGCCGGCGAAACTGATGGGGCTTCTCTCAGAGGGGATGATCCTTGCCGCAAAAGATTCCGAGGGGCTTTGCCTTGTCCGTCCTGAAAAACCACGTCTTAGCGGAAGTTCGGTTGGATGAGACTCGAAAATATCCTCGCTCTGAGCAAAGGGACACTCTTAGGTGACCCCTCTGTATCGCTTTTTGATAGTGTCGTCTTCGATCCTTCGAAAGTAAAGCGAGGATCATTTTTTATCGCGTATTCTCCCGATGACATTGCTCAAGCGCTCCAAAACGGAGCATACGGTGTCATGTTTGACAAACCGACCCAAATTTGCGACAGCGAAGTAGCATGGATCAAAGTCGACAATATTGACAATGCCCTCAAAAAACTTCTCCGTTTTTATCTCTTGGAAAAAGAGTTGCAGGTTTATGCGTGCGATGCCATTACCCTGCACCTCTCCACCATGATATCTACCCCTTCAAATTTTACCTCGATCGAAGGGCCGATGAGTGCAATATGGGAAAAGCTTTGGCCATTGGAGAAAAAATCGATTGTCCTCTTTTCCCCTGCCCTCACCGATTCGGATATCTTTATCGAACACTCTCAGCTCATCCGCGCGCAAGAGAAAACGATCACGATCATTGAGCAGACATTGTTTGAAACCTCGTTTATCCATAACGATACTTTTTACGAACGACAGATGCTTTCACCGTTTTTCATCCCCTATTTGGAGCATCTCCTCTTTTTCTATACCTTTTTACGAATACCGTTTCAAATCAAAGGGTTTAGCAAAATGGGACATTTTATCCCCGTATTTACGAATTCCAGACTTGAGAGTAAAGAGTTTGGAAGCAGTGACCGCGTCGTTATTTTTGAGCCGTTATTGGAGCTTATTGATGAACAGATCGATTTCTTGGATACACAAGCCTCTTGGGCGAAAATTATCTATCTTCTTCCCGAATCGATGCGATCGCATTTGACCATAGGGATTGAGAACTTTATTTTTTACCGCTACACCGAAGAGGTACTCTCAATCTTACAAGCCAAAAGTTTTCATTTTGCCCTCGTTGCCGGCGTGGACAAAAGTGTATTGAACCCTTCACGATCCTCTATGAGACAGCTCGAACTCGATTTTTAACCGATTCGTATCCTCTTCAATGCTGCACGCAGCTCTTTTTCATTACTTAACGTCGTCCTCACCAAAGCGTGAAACTCTTTTGAATGATTCATGTGGCGAAGATGGGCCAACTCGTGGACAATAATATAATCGATATGCTCATAAGAGAGCTGCATCATCATGATATTAAAAGTGATGATACGTGTACTACTGCAGCTTCCCCATCGACGCCGCATCTTTTTAAATCGTATCTCTTCGGGGTGTAGATTCATCTTTCGTGCATAATGAGATACGCGAGAAGGAAGGGTTAAAATTGCTTCATTTTTGTAAAAATTTGCATAATATTTTTCAATATCAACCGTATTTCTTGCTTTTTTGAGCACTTCCGAGAGATTCGGTAGCTGTGTCACCGGAATGCACTCTCCACGAAAACGGATCGTTTCGCCGAGAGTATGTATCAAACTTTCGGTATGTATTATATCCCTCAGCTTCGTCCGTATCCAGTTTTCTCGCTCCCGTAGAATCAAGCGCACGCGTTTCTCATCTTTGATAGGGGTTCGGACAGATACTTCCCCGTTATGCTTGATTGTAATATAGGTATTTCGATTGTGCGGGCGATAGTGGATTGTAACCGGTGAGCTTTCGGCGTTAAACATAGTCGAGTGGATCAATAGCTCCGGCTTGTTCAAATCCGCGCAGACGCAATCGGCAGCTGTCGCATACACCGCACGCTTTCTCTTCGCTTTGGTAACAGCTCCATGTCAGATGAAGCGGTGCATCAAGTTTAATCGCTTCTTGGACAATTTGTGATTTTTTCAGATGAACCAGCGGCATTTCGATGGTGATATTAGTCGTCTCTTTTGTACCGAGATTTGCCGCATTTTGGAATGTTTCGATGAAATGTTCCCGACAATCGGGATATCCGCTGCTATCCTCTTCGACGACACCGATGGCGAGAGCATCACATCCCTCTTTTTCGGCAATCGCCGTCGCAATCGAGAGAAATATCCCGTTTCGAAACGGTACATAAGTAATCGGTACTCCAGGTTTAATCCCATCAGTAGGGACTTCAATGCTATGATCGGTTAGTGCCGAAGCTCCGATGGTTTTAAAAAAATCGAGATCGATCTCGTATTTCTCACTCACCCCTAAATCCTCACAGATTGCACGGAAACAGGAGAGTTCTTTGGTTACGGTACGCTGTCCGTAGTTAAAATGAAGTGCCACGATTTCATAGCCGCGTGAGCGCATGATGTAGGCGACGAGGGTCGAATCCATCCCTCCGCTCATAATACAAAGTGCTTTTTTCATATTCATAAAAAGATTGTAGCAAGGATGGGCTTATGATACAATACCGCTATGATAGAACTTGACAACCGAACCGAACATACCTACGATTTTTCCCTACTGGAGAAAATTGCCGATAAATTAACTTCACAAGAGATAGAGCTCATCCTTACGGATAACACCGAAATCGCAGAAATTAACCGTGAATTTCGAGGTATCGATAAAGCGACCGATGTCCTCAGTTTCCCAAGCGACCCATTTCCGGGCGCACCGCTGGGAAGCATCGTTATTAGCATTGATAAGGTTCAAAGTGTTGCTCGTGAGCTTGGACACAGTGACTTTGAGGAACTCTCACTCCTCTTTATACATGGCATGCTCCATCTGCTCGGATACGATCATGAAGTCGATAACGGTGAGATGCGTGCAAAAGAGGTTGAGCTCATCGAAATATTCTCTCTTCCCAAAAGTTTAATCGTCCGAACACTCGAAGAATAAACTTATTGGGCGACTTGCTCTGGAGTTGTATCACTCTCAGGTTTTGTTTTTTTGATATACCCCAACTCATCGAGTTTGTTATAAATAGACGACACGATTCCCCCGGTCGCTTCCCCACCGTGCCCGCCGTGTTCAACCATGACCGTTACAACGAATTGCGGATTATCCGCTGGTCCGTAAGTTGTAAACCACGCATGAGAACGTTTGAGGTATTCCATATCTTTTTCATTCAAACGATTTTTGACCGTTTGGCTAATTCCGGTCGTTTGTGCCGTTCCTGTTTTTCCGGCAATCGGAAAGCGGGTTGAGACATACGCCCTTGCCGTTCCGCCGGGTTCGTTACATACGCCGCGCATCGCATTTTGGATAATCGGCAATTTGGCTTTCTCCTGCGGGGTCAATACATCCAAAGGAACGGGTGTATTGGGTGTATTACCGATCATTTTCGCGATATGGGGGATCGGGAGGTACCCTGTCGCCATCAATGCCGTTTGCTGGGCAACCTGCATCGGCGTAACCAAGAAATCTCCCTGCCCGATTGACATATTGAGTGTTTCTCCTTGAAACCACGGCTTGTGGAATTTTTCCCGTTTCCATGCACGGCTCGGAACCGTTCCGATAAATTCGTTCGGCAAGTCAATCCCCGTCTTTTTCCCATACCCCATCCTCAGGATTCCGTTGCTCATACGATCAATCCCTACCCGCATAGCACCTTGATAAAAATAATCGTCACAACTTTCGATAATCGCTTTGGTGATACTGGTTGCACCGTGACCGTTTTTCTTCCAGTCGCGAAACGTTCGATTCCCTAAACGCATCGAACCAGTACTCATAATGGTTGTCTCCTCATTCCATACGCCCGAGGTTATATAGAGCAATCCCATATTACTTTTAATCGTTGATC